>JAYWHK010000079.1:0-12061 GCA_043777755.1 Saprospiraceae bacterium | reverse complement strand
TCCAATTAAATGAGAAATTTGTGACAATATTAGAACAACATTATGCTCAGTTTTGTCAAAACATATTAGAAAATAAAAGTTTTGTCACGTAGAGTGGGAAAAGTAATAAATCCTACAATCATAAGAAAGGATACTTCACGTTACACTTTGTTTGATAAAGAAGCTATTCGAGTATATAAAAATATGAAACGTTGGAATCCTGGAATGTGCAACGGTAAAAAAGTAAATACAAAAGTTGTTCGAGTAATAGGATTTCTATTAAAAAAATAAATCCATGCAAAAAAACATCATCATCGTAGCCTTATTGCTGCTGGTTCAAATCAGCAAAGCGCAGCACATTGAGTTTGGCGGTGGATTGCATTTTATCAGAAACGTTCACAACACTCCTGTATTGGTAACGAATCCCAATTCGCCTAATTACGCCTATACAATACCTAAGACCTTGGAGGCAGCTTATACCAAAATGCAACTATCGTTGGGCTATTCTTATCCTTTTTACGAATCGGGCCAAAGGAATATCAGTCTTTTAGTAGGACTAAGCGGCACAACGGGTTCTGTACAAGATTTTGAAAAATCAAGTCTTATGGTTCCTTTTTTACTTAATATTGAGAACAAAATAAGAAAAAATCAAAGTTTTGGAACGAGCTTTGGTGCAGCATTTAATCTTTTTACAACAAAGTATGAGTTGCGAAAATTTATAACACCCAACTTCATGGTTGATTATACCATCAATAAAAATATCTTTCGATTTACGTTTGCGCCTTTTGCCTATTCGTACAAAAGTGTGTCAAACGTAGATGTTGCTCGTACTTATTTCAGTTTCAATTACTTGAAAAAATTTACCAAACATTAAAATTGAATAAAAGAAACCGCCTTTCAAGTATCACTCGAAAGGCGGTTTTCTATTCTTATTCCTTCACAAATTTTTTCATTGCAAAAAAACCTTTTTCACTATAAATCCTCAATACATAAAAACCACTGGTTAGGTTTGAAACGTCCAATTGTTTTTCGTTTTGAAAAGAAAGAATTTCTCTACCATTGAGGTCAAAAACTTGGGCGGATTTAACATCAAAATCGCTGTCAATCATCAAACGTTGGGTGACAGGATTTGGCGAAAGTGTCCAGTTTTGTTCAAGTGCAACATTTTTTACAGGAGAAACATTGTTTAAGTTTTGGAGTTCGATGTTCCAAACACCACGACCATGCGTGAACAAAAACAATTGTTTGTCGCTTTTTCTCAATTTCATTTCAAAAATAGGAACATTCGGCACTCGCAATTCTTTTTCCCAAGTTGTTCCGCCATTCGTCGTTACGTACAAACCAAAAGTTGTCGCTGCAAAAAATACACTGTCCGCAGCGTCAGGATGTGCTTGAACTTGATAAACACTCAATTCTTTTGGCAAATTTGCGCCTAAATTTTCCCATTTCAGCGTATCGGTATTGACATGATTTACTCTCCAAACACGAGATTGAGTAGATACCGTTGAGAATCCAACATACATTACACTTGGGTCATTCGGATGAAAAGACACATTTCCAAAAACACTTCCCTTTATGGTTGCTGGCATTTTTGACGCTAAATTGGTCAAAACAAGGCTGTCTTGGCAGGTTGCGGCACTGTCAATTCTGTAAAAAACATTTGCACCACAAACATAAACACTTGGATTGACTTCTTCTGAAACGCCAACAGCTGTGATGCCTGCAATCTCACTTTTATTGAGTCTTGCCCAGGTCGAACCTCTGTCAATAGTACGCCAAATTCCTTTATTGCTTCTGTAATACAATTGTTTTCCATCAGCATAATTGATTTGATGCTCATTGATGAACGAAACACCTTCTGCAACGGCAATTTTAGGTGAAATTGTTGTTGTTCCAGTGTTGGTTACGTAATTATCTCGGCGATACGTTGCTCCATTTTGTGTAGAATAATAGGCTTGCAAGGGATTTTGTTGGCTGATGTGCGAGTATGCGCCATCACCACCATTTATTTTTGTCAATACGCCATTGACATAACGCCAAGTGCCGTTGTCTTGCGTTCCACCAAGGCAAGTTAAGCCAGTTGGACCAAAATTTCCTGCGTAATATTGTGAACTTGTATAGCCTTTACTTTTGTCTTTTGGCGTAGTGGTTATGGTTGCCCAATTGTTTTTGTAAATACCACCATCGTTGCCATAGAAAAAATTTCCAGCGTTTCCGACATGGGCGTATGTATGATTATCGGCATGACCAGGAGAGCAGCTCGCCCAAGTTTTGCCGCCACTTTTAGAAAAACGAGCATTGACCGCACCAACAACAACATAATTTGTATCGTAAGCACTTACGCCCAACATTTGGCAATAGGCTTGGTAAGAAGAACCTACCCGAATCGTATCTTTGAAAGGACGTGTCCATGAAAGTCCGCCATTATTGCTTCTGAAAACACCTCTATCTGTTTCGCCAGTATAACTTGCGCTACTATTGCTGGTAAAAAAAGCATAAACAACGTTTGGAAAAGATTTACAATTTTCAATCAAAATACGACCCAAACTCGCTTTTGGAAAAGAAGAAACAGAGTCAGGAATGACAACAAAAGGTGTTTTTTCTCCTTTCGCAGATTTGTAAATGCTTTTTCCAATCACAGAAGCCATCATACTACTGTCTGGAAAACTGATGATACCAGAAATACTACCAGAAAGCGATGATTTTGACCAAGTTTTTCCACTATTCTTCGTAAAAAACAAAGCGGTACTTGTTCCAATCCAAACCGTTGAGGAATCTACCAAACTGTGTCTGATGTAGTTGCAAAAACGGAAGTCATTGACGGCTGTCGAAGCCAAACGATTGAAAGTCAATCCGCCATCTTCTGACTTGAAAATACCATTGCCTGGCGGTTGCGCTGCACCACGAACCTCACCTGTTCCGAAGTAAATTTCTTTTGGATTAAAAGGATTTTCGGTGATACACGTTACAGAAAGGCTTGAAGCATGGTCGTTGATAGGTGTCCAAGAGTTGCCTCCGTCTTGGCTACGCCAAAGTCCACCAGAAACACTGCCAACAAAAACCAAGTTGCTATCCAAAGAACTGACCAAAATTGCTCTTGTTCGTCCGCCGTGAACGCCATCTGCTGCCAAATTTGTTACCTTATTGATAACAGTTTCGCCTGCGCTGCGCTCAGGATCTTGAAATGTTTTTTTGTCAAAATCAGCCCATTTGTCTGTTAAATCAAGTGGAATTTCGCCATTTTCGTTTTTATGTTCGTCGAACCACTGTTGGTAATAATTGGGATGTTCGGCGATTTTTTCTTGGAGGAGTTTGGATTTTGAGCAACCCAATGCAAATAATGCAAGGATTGGGGAAAGTAACAACAGGTTTTTCATACAAAAAGAATTATATTTGGTTATATTTTAAATTTCAAACGCAAATATAAGGTAGTCTTTTTTATAAGAAAAATTTTACGACGAAAACAAAATAAAAAACGTAGAAAATGCACAAAGCATTTTCTACGTTTTAAGACCCATCCTAAATCCTTCCCAAAGGGAAGGGCTTTAATGCGCTTTTGATTAGCGATATAGACGTTCTATATTTTTTCAAAAGAACAATCTCCGTTTGTAACAATTCAACATTTTAACAAAAAAAGCATTTTTTATTGCAAAATAATCTCTTTTTCCTCGACCATTCTACGGATATTGATGAGTGCGTAACGCATACGACCAAGGGCAGTGTTGATGCTTACACGGGTCAAACCAGAGATTTCTTTGAAACTCATGTCTGCAAAGTGACGAAGGATAACAACTTCTTTTTGTTCCGCAGGCAACATATCTACCAATTGACGGATTTTGAAGTGCGTTTGGCTTTTCATAATCATATCCTCAGCATTGTCATCAGTCATTGGAATGATTTTGAACAAATCAAACTCATCATTGACGGTTGCACTGATGGTTGTTTTACGCTTGTTGCGGCGGAAATAATCCACACACATATTGTACGCAATACGCATCGCCCATTGCACAAACTTACCTTCGTGATTGTATTTGCCACGACGAAGCGTGTCAATAATCTTAATAAAAACTTCTTGGAAAATGTCGTCCGCCAAATCTTGGTCTTTCACAAAAAGATATACCGTGGTATAAATCTTCTGTTGGTGACGAGAGAGGAGTTCTTCAAATGCACGTTCATTACCATCAAGGTAGAGTGCGATTAATTCATGATCTGTAAAGGCAGTTACTTTCATCATTTAGTAGTTTCAATTGCAGCCGTGGCTGATTTTTCATATTTTTTCTAAATTTAAAAGAAAAAATAGACTTATTTGTGTGTAATAACAATTAGAAATTAAAAAATGTAAAGTTTATACTCGATATAGAATTAATTTTGATTTAAAGAATTAAATTGTGTAGTATTGCAGTTCGTTTTGAATTACATTGCAATATTATGACTATTTTTGATGGTATGCAATATCTTTAGTAAATTTTAACAAAAATTTTAACCAATTTTTTGAAATATATTTTTGATTGTTAAAATTATAGAACGTACAATATATTTTAAAATGTTGATTTTCAATGTGTTAAATATTTATATTAAATTTTTTTAAAATGTGATTTAATGGAATAATAATTTTCTTTATTTTTTATTTTTTGGATAAAAAAAATAGTAAAAAATAAAAATGTTGTACCTTTGCGTCCATGAAAGAGAAAGTAATTATCCTTGATTTTGGGTCGCAATTTACCCAGCTTATCGCTCGTCGAGTCAGAGAATTGAACATCTACTCTGAAATCGTTCCTTACAATAAAATTCCGTCATTAGATGATGATGTTAAAGCCATTATTCTTTCGGGAAGTCCGTATTCTACGCAAGAAAAAGATGCGCTGAAAGCAGAATTAGATGCTTTTGTTGGTCAAAAACCTGTTTTGGGTATCTGTTATGGTGCGCAATACATCGCTGACTACTATGGTGGTCGTGTGGAACGTTCTCAGAAGCGAGAGTACGGCAAAGCCAATTTGTGTGCTATAAAATCAGATAAATTTTTTCAAAATATTGAACAAAATTCTCAGGTTTGGATGTCGCATGGCGATACAATAGCGCAATTGCCAGCTGATTTTGAAATTTTGGCAAGTACAGAAAGTATTCCTGTGGCAGCATTTAAGGCAAAAGATGGTCGTTTTGATGCGCCACTTTATGCTATTCAATATCACCCCGAAGTTACGCATAGCTTGGACGGTGCGCAGATGCTCAAAAACTTTTTGGTCGATATTGCAGGCTGTTCTTGCGATTATTCGCCAGCGGCTTTTGTAGAAGAAACCGTTGAGAAATTACGCAATCAAATTGGCGATGAAAAAGTATTGATGGCACTTTCGGGTGGCGTTGATTCAAGTGTCGGTGCGATGCTTTTGCACCAAGCAATAGGCAAGAATTTGGTTTGTTTCTTTGTGGATAATGGTCTTTTACGAAAAAATGAATACGAACAAGTTTTGGAATCTTACAAAGGTTTGGGCTTGAATATTTTTGGTGTTGATGCCAAAAAACGCTTTTATGATGAACTTGCGGGCAAGTCAGACCCTGAGGCAAAACGCAAGGTAATTGGTCGTGTTTTCATAGAAGTTTTTGAGGAAGAATCTTCAAAACTCACTGATATTCAATGGCTTGGACAAGGAACGATTTATCCAGATGTGATAGAATCCATGTCGGTTCATGGGCCATCTGCAACCATTAAGTCCCATCATAATGTAGGTGGTTTGCCAGAAAAATTAAAATTAAAAATCGTTGAGCCGCTGCGAATGTTGTTCAAAGATGAGGTGCGAAAAGTAGGTAAAACGATTGGCGTTCCTGACCATATTTTGAGGAGACATCCGTTCCCAGGCCCAGGTTTGGGTATCCGTATTTTGGGTGAAGTAACGCCCGAAAAAGTAGATATTTTGCAAAATGCAGACTTGATATATACTGATTTGATGAAAAAACATGGTCTTTACGACGAAGTTTGGCAAGCTGGAGCAATTTTGTTGCCTGTTCAGACAGTCGGTGTAATGGGCGATGAACGCACTTATGAGCGTACACTTGCTTTGCGTGCGGTTACTTCGGTGGACGGAATGACAGCGGAATGGTCAAGATTGCCTTATGATTTTTTAGCGGAAGTGTCAAGCGAAATTATCAACCACGTCAAAGGCATCAATAGGGTAGTGTATGATATTTCGACAAAGCCGCCAGCGACGATAGAGTGGGAATAGGATTGTTGGAGCATTAAAATCGTGACAATACTTGACATAAATTGATGAAAAAGCGGCATTTTACTTTGGTAAAATGCCGCTTTTTTTGATATATACAACGGAAAGTGGTTTTGTGATTTTGAATTTATAAAATTATCTAAAAACGATTTGCAAATTCGAGTGTTTCACATTTCATCCAACTTGGGATTGGTTCGCCTGTTTCTGAAACAAAAGTAACATTGCCCTTGTCATCAGCACTGTAACGCCAAATATGTTCTTTGCCACCACCTTCAGCATAAGCACCGAATTTGAGTACATAATCAATCTGCCAACTGTTGGCTAAACGTTTCATACGAATGTCGTTGCCACTAACTTTTGGAAGCCCCAAATCTATCTCTGCAACGCCTTCTACACTTTCAAATTCGTTGGCGAGTGCAGCCATATTTAGCGCATCTTTTGACCGAATTGTGACAGCATCTTGCTTGTCGTTCCACTGAACATATTTTTCAATGACTAAGTCATACGAATTTAATAATTTATTGATATTTTTATTATCGGTTTCGCTGATTCCATTGCGAAGCGGCGCAGCCCAAGATACATTTTTATCAAAAATTAGTACAATATGATCAATCGACGGATTTGGAAAAGTATGGACATTGCATTTTTCAATGGATTTTGCCGTTTCTCCACTCAAATAAATGCTGGAAAGTAAGTTGAAAATACCATTTAAACGGTCTTGGGGAATTTGAACGTTCATGTATTTCAAATCTTCCTTTTCAGATTCGATGCGCAACGCCAGTCGAGCTGCATCTCGTTTTAGTTTCCTTGCAATTGCTTGAGGTACAGTCTGTTGGTTTTTTTCTAATTTATTTTTTGCCCGTTCACCCAAGGACGAAGGTCGCAAAGGTAAATTAAATGCAGTAATAACTACAAAAACAAACGTCAAAGCAATGCTATGGAGCGTATATTTAGCCATGTATGTTAAAATAAAATAATGTATTTTCTCTTGATTCTGAATGTTTTTTACTACTATTGTGTCCGTGAAGTGTTTATTTACAATAAAAGTAGGCAATTTTTATACCAATAAAAACACTTATTGCTTATTTTATGTGACATGGAAAATTTATTTTGTAAATAATGGGTGTATAACAAATTTACATCGAATTACGAAAACTTTGTTCCCGTGCAAGTTTTTTCTAATTCGAGAGTCGAAAATAAAGACTAATTTTTCGACTTTCGACTCTCGAGTTACGAAGAATTTGACAAGAATTCCAAAGCTATAAAAATAAACTGCAAATTTGTTACACACCCTAAATAATTAAAATTTATAGCAATCTACATTTTTTCCTCTTTTTCCAAACTTATCAAACCAACGAGGTTTCCCAAGATTGAGCCCAAATGGATTGAGTTTGAAAGCAACATAAAAATCAGTGCCAGAGAGTTTGCTTTTTCCAATAAAGCTGCCAATATTGTCTGAACCAATCGTCAAAAAAGCCAATCGTGCAGCAAAACCTAATCTAACTCGTTGATATTCATAGATTTGCAAAGAAGTCATTCCGCCAAACCAGCGATGCTCATAGCGTGCGCCTACTGAAAGTACATTTGTTCTCCGAACACCTATTTTTTGATAAGGCAAACGCTGAATCCAAGCGACATTTGCATAAGCATTTTGAAAAAATTGATAATCTGCTTGCACACTAAGTGCCGTTGGTAGCCCAATCGAATAAGCATTGTCCACAAAAGATTTTTTTACATCATTGTAGGCTTGTTTGCTCAACGTTTCGATGGCTTCTTGTGGCGATTTGATGCCTTTATAATCTTTTCCTGTGTAATTACTGGTTTGATTGTACTGAACCAAGTGTTCTTCTACTTTTTCACTGTAATTTACCTGTCCAATGTCAATGATGGCTGCGCCGATTCTTAGTCCATAATTGTCAAAATCATCAGCATCAACTAATATTGAAAAGCCAAGGTCAAAACCCATTCCTGAGCCAGTAGGTTGCAATTGATAGGTGCTATTT
Organism: Saprospiraceae bacterium; assembly: GCA_043777755.1. Classification (GTDB taxonomy): domain Bacteria; phylum Bacteroidota; class Bacteroidia; order Chitinophagales; family Saprospiraceae; genus CANHEE01. The sequence continues at coordinate 3,864 of JAYWHK010000079.1, read as the reverse complement.
TTGATGTTGTTAAAGTTTGCATTGCTAAAACCATAACTTACCGAAGGGGCATCTACTTGAATCGAATCATTTTTAAAGCGAGTAAAAATAAAACTCGAATTGGAGCGTGCAAAAGCGGATTCATAACCTGTCAAAAACTTTGCATTGATTCCAATTTGAAAAAATCCATTGTTTGTTTCTCCCTGATACGCATAATTTATACCCAATTCTCTCCAACCCATAAAAGCAGCATTCACAATTGGAGCTGTTAATTTTGTGTTGTAAGGAATGGTATCCAAGTAATAAAAATTTAATTTTTTAGGAATTTTTGCAGCAGAACCTTCTACTCTTGCATTAAAAAACAAGCCAAAAGCATGATTTTTGCCTAATTTTAAGCCAAAACCTGGGCCGTTTGTGATGCTATGGAAATGCAAATAACGATTGCGATGATTGGTCGGAAAATCAAGCAAAGAAGCATCGCTTGGTGGTATTTTATTTTTATAATTGGGCGCAAAATCAACCTCGTTTTCATTGCGAGCCAATGAACCAATCGTAGCGTTTGTGATAAAAGCATAATTATTATCAAAGAAAAAGCCTGTACCAATAAGGTTCAGATTCCAAGTATGAGGATAATCCAAACTGTGTGTTGGATTAAGCAAAACGCCATTGATGCCAGCGTAATTCTCAACACGAAGTCCCAGTTGTTCTTGGGAAAATAGGGGAGTACTGATTGCGAGCGCAACAAGAATCAGCAGAAATGTCAGTTTTTTCATTATGGGAAATATAAAACGGTTTTGAAATCTTTTGATATAACGAATTTATTTAAAATATGTTGGTACAAATAATTGTCCAAAGTTTTATTTTTTAATAAAAAAGCCTTCTTTTGCTATAAAAGAAGGCTTTTTTTATCATTTGTCATTGTAATGACCAACAAAACTGTTCACTAAAATATGTTCATCTTCCTCAAAAATAGTATAAATCATCCTGTCTTTGTCATTTACTCGACGACTCCAAATTTCAGAATCCTGATGCTTTAACCGTTCTGGTTTTGCAATACCTAAGCGAGGTTCTGACATTACAGCAAGTACCAACTCAAAACACTTGTGATAACTATTCTTATCGCCACGTTTCATTTTTTCCAATTGGATAAAAGCCGAATCTGTAAAACTAATCTTGTAAGACATCTGCGAAGGTTTCTTTCAGAGATTTAAATTTATCCAATCTACCATTTTTGTAATCAGCAATGGACGATGTTACGATTTGACGAGTGTCAGCATCTAAATTATCAAAATCAAGTATTGATATATCATTACTTTCTGCCACTTGTACTTGTGAGTTTGTATTTCCTTTTAATAAATATAAAATACTATTAATTAGTGTAAGGTCGTTACTTTTTATCGTTATTGTTGTCATTTAATAATTATTTTTCTACAAAAATAGTTAATTTAATGGAAATATGCAAATTTTATGAAGATTATATCCACATCTACTAATTCACTTTCAAATCATAACCCATTGCCATCAGAATCAGAATCAACGCACCAACGACAATTCTGTAATAACCAAAAATTTTAAAACCATTTTTAGTTAAAAAATCAATGAAAAAACGAATGGCAAAAAGAGCAACGACAAACGCCACAATATTACCAATTGCCAAGGCTTGTATTTGTTCGCCAGACAACATTCCTTCGTTTTTGATGTATTTCAAAAGTTTGTAGCCCGTAGCTGCTGCCATCGTAGGCACAGCTAAGAAAAACGAAAATTCAGCTGCCAAATTTCGTGTCAATTTCTGTTGCATTCCGCCAATAATCGTAGATGCGCTACGACTCAATCCTGGAAACATGACCGCCAAACACTGGTACGTACCAATTTTTAATGCCGTAAGGTAGTCAATTTCTTTCTCTTCATTGATGCTCGGTGCGGTGAACCACTTGTCCACGAAAAGCAAAATAATGCCACCAACGAGCAAAACCGTAGCAATAAATGCAGGACTTCCCAAGTGTTCATCAATCAAATCGTCAAAGAGTTTTCCAAAAATCAAGGCAGGAATAACCGCCACTAATAATTTTAGGTAGAAAGTAATATTTTTAAAATCAAAAAATTTTTTCCAATACAAAACAACCACCGCCATGATAGCACCAAGTTGAATCGCAACCTCAAAAAGCTTGACAAATTTATCATCTTCAATGCCCAAAATCGCAGAAGTAATGACCATGTGACCCGTCGAGGACACTGGAAGGAATTCGGTCAGTCCTTCCACAATCGCCAAAATAATAGCGTGTAGTATATTCATAAGTAATGAAAGTAGTGGAATAAATTAAAATAATATCCTGTTAATCAGTATGTTACGATTAATAAAAACAGTATTATTTATATCAAAAAGTAGATTTTCTAATCTTTAAAAATAGCATAAATCTCTACAATCACACCTGCAATGATAATCATAGGCGCAACTGTGATAATTCGAGCAGAGTAAATAATACTTTCGTCCCAAACATTAGGGTCAGGTTGTTCGCCACCAAGCATCAGCAATAATCCCAAAAGAATTAAGCCAGCACCAATAGCCATCCAAAGAAAATTTTGTTGTCCGAAAACCAATTCGTCGTCCTTACCCGAAAAAAAAGATTTGGTAGGTGTTTCCATTGTACTTACACGAGCACGTTGTGTATTTGCTGCGCTTACTTGCGGTTGTGCGACTTCTGGTCTGCGTTGTTGAGGAGCTTGTTTAGCCATTTTTTATATAAATTAAAATTTTAAAATTAATAAAATAGGAAATAAATAGCATGGTTTAATTGTATAAGCTAATTAGTGATTCGTAAGCCTTTTACATTTTAAATTTAGCCTTTTACATTTTGACTTTTTTCAGTAACTATCAATATTCACTTTTTTTTGCATAAAAAAAGTAGTTAAAAAATAACACAATACACTGATAATCATCAGGCTGACAAATAAAATGATGACATAACGATTGTCTAAAAATAAAGCAATATCGGTCAAGTTAGCGTTGAGCCAATAGTGAAAACCTATCAAACCTATTACCGCAATTGCACCAGACCATAATCCATTTTTGAAACTTTGCCAAAGGTGATTTTTCTTGCTTTCTTGCAAAAGCGTATCTCGCTCTTCGCTATTCAGAATATTGGGTTTTTCTTGCAGCCAAGTAATGATGTGGTGTTGTCGTATTAAAAAAACTGCTACAAAAACAAACAAAATCGCCAAACCAAAGGCGTAAATCAATAAATTTGAAATATTTTTGACAACGTGATGGCTTGATTTTTTTTCATAAAAAACATCTGCAACGACATTGTTCAATAACAATTCGTTTTTGATGTTTTCAAGTTTAGCATCGTCCGTAAAATCCGCTTGTACATTAAATGTATAGATATTGCGCAGTGGATTTTCAAGTTCTGGTGACAAAAATGCTTGACCAAACTCTTTTTTCATCAAATCGGAAGCTTCATCTTTGGTAATAATATTCAATGAATTACTGCTGACATAAGCCGCTGTTTCGAGTTTTATATGTAAGGCTTCGAGTTCATTTTCTTCGATGTCGTCCCGTAACTCGACAATTACTTGGAGTTTTTGTTTCCAATAATCGAGCAAACCGTAGCCTGTGAGCAAGGAAAGCCCCATTGTTCCAAGTAGGAACAATAAAAAACTAAGCGATAGTATTAATGAAATGTTTTTTTGCATTGAAATTTACCTGATATTATCACAAAGGTAGTAATTTTTTTTGAAATAAAAAAAGCCCCAAGTTTTTCTCTCAAAAAACTTGGAACTTTTTTATTATTTTTTCTTTTTTTCTATTAATCTTCTTATGGTATCTTCTTTTGATTGAATGGCTTGTATTTTTATTCTTTTTTGTTCTTCAAAATACTCTTGAAC
>JAYWHK010000078.1:0-12122 GCA_043777755.1 Saprospiraceae bacterium | reverse complement strand
CTGTTTCTTGCATAATTTTTTCGTTTGATAACTCAAAATTACGCTTTTTTTATGATTTCGTTGCACTTACATTTTTCGTGCCGCTCAATAGTGGTTTTCAACATAGCGAAGCAGTACAGCACTATTAGTAAAACCACAACCGCTATATCTCGACAGGTATAGCGGTTTGTTTTTTGAAAAGAAAAGTTTATCTTTGTAGAGAGATTCGGTATGCTTATGCTTCGTCACAGACGACCAAACAGAATAGTTCGATTACAAATCGAACCAAGCGAGTTGCGGTAGTTTTGTGTTTTGTTGAAGGTGTACTTAGTGCCAGCGGAAGGCAAAATTTGTCAGGTACAAAGAATTTTTCTCGAATGAATATAAATCTTTCTATTCAACCCGCAGTCACACCAACTGCAACAAAATATTACAAAACATGGTAAAAAATATAATTTTTGTATTTCTGCTTTTAGGGGTTAGCATGAACGCTCAACCTAATTATAAAAGCCTCTACAATGACGTTATAGATGGCTCTATTACCTATAAAGATAAGTTGTTTTTACCATCTTCTATCATCCAAGTTTTAAGTAAGATGAAACCTATTATTAATGTGAGAGATAATAATATTGAAGAATCATTATCTCTTCCTTGTATTGATGAGATTAAAAAAAATACGAATATTAATGCTTTAGAAAATGTTGATAGAGTTCGTTTTCATCGTTTTTGGAAAGAAGGAATGGCGAATGATGAAGGCGAATGGATTGATTTTTTAGAATTAAGCTATTCAAAAAAAGAAGTATGTAACAAATATTATGAGATTCTAAGAAAAAATCAATCTAATTTTTTCAAATCAAGTTTCTTTCATGAAAGTACAATTATGATCGAAGGAGAAGATAACAACATATATATTGTTGTATTTCCGTATAGATTAGAAAATAGTATTGTTGTAAAACAACTGCTAAACGTAATGATTGAGACGATAAAATTTGATAAAATATCTATTCAACAAATTCACTAACTTTGTCTGACAGTTAATACTTAAAATTTAAAAGACAAAAAAGTGTATCTTTACAGCGGTGGCAAATTCTGGGCAGGTTTTGCGAGTGGAGCGATAAGCCCAGCTGGTGCATAGTTTGTTTTAACAAAGAACAAAACTATTGCCACTCGCTGGATTTGGTTTTAAACCAAATTCTCCTGTATGTATGTTTTCAACATAGCGAAGCAGTACAGCACTATTAGTAAAACCACACCGCTATATCTCGACAGGTATCGGTGTGGTTTTTGAAAGAAAGATTATCTCTACTATGATACACAACGCTTGTTTGAGAGGCAAAAAACTACTTTTAGCAACCTCTATAAGCGGTTTTTTTGAAAATTTCTTAATTTTTTAAATTTTTAAGCTATTTTTGCATAAAAATATTTTAAAATGGAAAAAATTACGTTTCGAGAGTGCACAATGACCAAATTAGACCGACGATTTGGCTTAAAACAAGTTCCTTCTATTGACGCACTGCATCAGTGGTTAGGGATGTCGTACAAAATCAATGATTTTGAGAAAAAAGCACTAACGCAACTTCAGTCAAAATTTAATAAAAATCAAATGCACTGGAATGAATACGAATTGGTGTCGCATTTTGTCGTTCCGATTTTTTCTTTTGTAGATTTTACGACAGATTATTTCAATGATTTTGGTGACCGTAGTATTTCTGCTGTTGTTGGTGATGTTGAATTGACTGGAAAACCAGATGGTATTATTGCAACAGGGTTTCGAGAACCCGAAATTCCATTTTTTTGCTTCACAGAGTACAAGCCAGAAACGGATCCTTCTGGAGATCCTTATGGACAATGCCTTGCAGCAATGCTTGTTGGACAAGAACTAAACAATCTCAAACGCCCAATTTATGGATGTGTTGTCAAAGGTGCAGATTGGAATTTTATGCTGCTCGATGGTAAAAATTATATGATTAGCAAGCGTTTTGTTGCTGACGATGAAGAAATTTTTGATATTTTTCGTATTTTACAATGTTTGAAAGAAATTTTACTAAAAGAATGTAAATCTTATCAATGAGAACCCAAGCGAGATGCGGTAGTTTTGTGTTTTGGTGGTAGCATACTTATTGCCAGCGGGTATTGAAAAATTTTGAGTATAAAATAATAGCAATTTTGTAATTTTTTATTTAAAAAATCGTAGTTTTGTAGTACAAAATGAAAATGAATCCCCGATTTACCAAAAACACTATACATTACTATGGCAAAACTTATCATAAAAAGCGGCAAAGGCAATTTGCAATTGACCAAAAATACTAAATTGGTAGGCGTAAAAACGCAAGCCGATAAAATTACAGATGCACCGAATATTGGCGGCAAAAAATACGAACATTTAGCTGGTTTTAAAATCCTTACTTTGTCAAGAATAAAAGGAAAGAAAACAAATGACCAACTCGACGAAATCCGTGCTTTAGATGAAGTTGATTTGGGAACGCACGTTTATATGGCAGCTGGTAGTGACCGACCTATTGTTCCTAATGGCGAAATTTATATTGTTTTTGAAAAAGGAATTAGCGAAAAACGTCAAAATACTTTATTGAAACCATATCATTTGGAAACGATAGAGCGACGAGAGGAGCATATTATTTTGGTAAAAGTAACAAAAGAATCTCCAAATCCTTTCAAAGTAGCAATGGCGTTACAAAAAAAGAAAGAAATCAAGGCGGCAGAACCAGATTTTGATACAACCCTTGACAATTATGCTTTTTCAGTGCCGCAAGATACGCTCATTAGCCACGCTTGGCATTTGCGAAACAATGGCAGAATTCCAGACAACCCTTTTCCATTAAAAAAAGGGGCTGATGCAAAAGTCATGGATGCTTGGCAACGCTTGGATTCTATGGGTTCTTCCAATATTGTAATTGCTGTAATTGACAACGGAATAGACCTTTCTCACCCTGATTTTCAAGGAAAAATAGTGAAACAATGGGACAATTGGTCCAATTCTTCTAACCTTTTACAAGGTGATCCTCGATTCACACACGGAACGCCTTGTGCTGGCGTAGCGGTAAGTGCTGCCAATGGTTTTGGTATGGTTGGTGCTGCGCCAAATGCTCGTTTCATGCCCATCAGTGGCACAACCTACGAAGATAGCGGTACAGAATCCATGTTTAGTTATGCGATGAAAAACGGTGCTGACATTATCAGTTGCAGTTGGGGCAGTGTTGAGTCACAGTACCAACTTAGTGGTAGAAAAGAAGCTGCAATCTCCAACGCTGCAAGAAATGGTCGTGGAGGAAAAGGTTGTATTATCTTGTATGCTGGTGGCAATGAAGGCTTAGATTATGTTAATTTTTATGCAGCGCATCCTGATGTGATTTGTATTGCAGCAAGCACAAGCAATGACGATCATCCTGATTATTCCAATAGAGGGCCTCATATTTGGGTTTCTGCGCCTTCTAATGGAGAGTGGCCCATAACAGCTGCAAGAGCTTGGTGGGACGAAGGCAATCCAAATGAAGAAGGTGAATTTAAATATTGGGCTGACGGTGTTTCTCGTGGTGACAGATACAAGCATTTTGGTGGAACATCAAGTTCTACACCTTTGGCGGCAGGTATTTGTGCCTTGGTTTTGAGTGCCAATCCAAACCTAACAGCGAGAGAAGTGAAAGATATTTTGGCGAAAACAGCAGATAAAATTGGGAATCCATCAGACTACGACAGCAATGGTCGTTCTCTAAAATATGGCTATGGTCGCATCAATGCGTTGAAAGCAGTAGAAGAAGCTTTTCGTAGAAAAGGTACTTCCAGCAATACCACTACGCCTGTAACACCAACGACACCAACCAATAATAACAATACAACAACGCCACCCAAACCTGTAACGCCAACGACACCAACGACTACGGTAAGTACAGGCCCTTTTAAGCCAAAATATTTGACGTATCCTGCAAGTGGTTTTGGTGTACAGACGGGAACTTTCTCCAATCCTGGAAATGTTTTGACCCATATTCAAAGTATGGAAGTAACTTTCAAGCAACCTGTTTTGGTATATATCGGAAAAGACAAATATTATCGAGTTGTCGTAGGTGCTTTTGGAGATACTGCTTCTGCCAATAAACTTTTGACTCAAATGAAAGCTAAAAATGTCAATGGTATTGTAAAAGATCATAAAGTATTGAAAGCGCAGTAAAATAAAAAATGGCTACCCCAATTAAGAGGCAGCCATTTCGCTTTCTATATGTTATTTACTTCAAAATTAGCGGAGTAGTGTAACGTCTTGTGATTTCGTTTGCGCTTTACCATTCTTATCAGTATATTTTATAATTAAAATATAGACATCAGTAGGAGCTTGCTTTTTTCCTAAATTATCGTAAGTACCATTCCAAAATTTATTCGATGCAGGATTAACGGGTGTGTTAGGTACTGCCTTTTCATCTAAACCTTTCATCGTATTAACAGAAATTGTACCTTCTACATGATAAACTCTTTCGCCCCATCTATTAAAGATACTGTACTGATTGTAAGTTTGTACATCATCCTCAAAAGGTTGTAAAACTTGATTGCCAGGATTATTTTCATCATCAGGCGTGAATACGCTTGGAATTTTGAATACGGGCTCCTTAATAGTTATTGCTATACCAGCTGAAGAAGCACAGCCATTTGCATCTTTTGCAGTTGCTACAAATGTTGTTGTTGCATTTGGAGCGGTTAGCGTATAAACACTATTAGCTACTTTTGTAGCTGTTGCCGCTGGATTCCAAGTAACAGTTAATCCTTGTGTAGGTGGCGCAATATTAACAGTTACATCAAGAGTTGAATTGGGTGTAAGCGTTATAGACGGAGGAGTTACAGTCAGTGTGAATGGTGGTGGTGTTTTTGGAACTACAACCGTTCCTTTACTTGTACAACCATCTTTATCACTGACTGTTACGGTATAAGAGCCAGCAATTACATTATCGATAGTCAATCCAGTTTTATTATTATCCCAATTGTAGGTATATCCAACTCCTGTCGGGGAGGTAATTGTTGCAGAACCTGTTGCACTTTCACAAATAGCAGAAACAGTGGAGAATTGTGGTGCAGGGATAACACGTTTTGGAACACTTACTTCTTGCACTTTTGTACATCCTGTTTTTGTATTAGATACAGTAACTTTGTATGTTCCATCAGCAACATCTTTTAAAATTGCTCCTGTTTGTACAGGTGTTGTACTCCACACATAAGTATAGTCTGAACCAAGTGGACTTGTTATTTCAGCACTTCCATCTTTTGCTCCTGTTGCGCAAGATGCCTCTTTTATGTTAGATACAGCAACATTAAGGTCTTCTTTTGCAATGATTAAAATCGCTGTACTATCGCAACCCATTTTGTCTTTGCCAGAAAAAATAGGAAATGTTCCTGCTGTTGAGTAAGTTACACCATTTACCTCAACGGTTTTACCGTCGCAAATTGCACGATCTAAAATCGTTTCATTTTTAGGCTTAACAGTTAAATTCAAAATAATTGTACTATCACAACCCGCTTTTGTTTTAGTTACTATCGTACCTGATTTGTCATAATCCTTTCCATCAATCGTTACTTTTTCACCAAAACAAACCGTTTTGTCCCAAGCAAAAGTTTTTTTAGGATTTACAGTCAAATCTAAAATAACAACACTATCACAACCACCAGCTAAACCAATTGTCACCGTATAAAGACCTGTTGTGGTATAGGTATTTGGACCAATTTTGACAGATCCGCCTTCACAAATAGATTCTTTTATTTTCTTTTCGACTTTTTTAGAAACATTTAAGGTTAATATTACAGTACTGTCACAACCAATGCTCGTTTTGAATACTTCTGTATAAACTCCTGATTTTGTAAGTATTTGTTTTCCAAAAGTATAAGTAGAACCTTCACAAATTCCTTCACTGATAGTGGATTTTAAATCAGGTAAAACTTTCAGCGCAATGGTGAATGTACTGTCGCAACCATTTGCAGCTTTGAGTTTTTGGTCAAAATTACCTGTTGTACTGTATGTTTGTCCATTGATGGTAAAAGAACCACCTACGCAAACAGTTTTATTTAAGGTAGAACCAATTTTTTTAGCAACGGTCAAATTCACATTAACTGTACTATCGCAACCTTGATTTGGTGTTTTTACCACAACAGTATAAGTTCCTGTTTTGTCAAAAGTACTTGTACCTACAGTCAAAGTAGATTCTGCACAAATCGTTTTCGTTAGATTAGATGATTTTGCTGGCAATACATTTAGTGTCAATGTCACTGTACTATCACAGCCATTTAAAGCTTTGATAATAACCGTAAATGTACCAGAAGTACCATATTTTGTATTTCCAACGGTGAACGTTTCACCATTACAAATCGTTGTGCTTACAGCACTTGCGATTTTAGGTAAAACAGTCAAATTTAAAGTAATTGTACTATCACAGCCTGTAAAGGGAGAAACGATTTTAGTCGTTGTTGTTCCTGAGGTATTGTAAGTGTTTGTACCGATTGTTACACTTTCTCCAGCACAAATTGTTTGTGTAGAAGTAGAAGATGCAGGCATTTTCCACAAGAAAGCGCAGAAAGATTGATAAGTTTTGCCAACACAATCCGCATCAGCACCATTCGTTACAACCTGACGACAAAAACGGTAGGTTTTACCAGCTTCCACTTTGAATACAGGTGATTTTTTGTTGTAATCCAAACAAACAGAATTGATTGGAGCTGCGCAAACACCTTCTTCGTAGGCAATATTTTTAGTACTTAATACCTCACAAGTTGGATCAGCATTTACGATATTGTCAAAAGCAATCAATTCGTCGCCAGCCAATGCCGTATATTTTGTACAAAATTCTACCGTATTGCTACCGCCACATAAAGGTGGCGCAGGTGGCGTATTTTGAGCAAAATTAAAACAACCATTTGCTGAAGGATTTGCCAATGCTGCTGCCAATGCTGCATTTCCAGCAACACTATTAGGCAATACTGTTCCACCACACGTCAATGGGTCGCCACATTCGCATGGGCTACTGATTTTTGGACATTCTGGACCATTTGGCTTTTTGAAAACCTCAATGCTGAAATTACCAACAGCATTGATATATGGAGGAGAGTAACCATCTACAATAACGTAGTAGGTTTTTCCGACAGTCAAGTTATCCGCTGAAAGCATAATGTCCAAGTATTGGTCAGGCTGACCTCCACAAGGCACGATTTCCATTTGATTGTTGCAATCGCCATTCGTTGCAGCCATCAAAGCGGCTTGCATTTCGTAAGAAGATTGTGATAAATTGTCCACAAAGATTTGCATAGAACAAGCCGTAGCAACGAACTTGTACCAAACATCATTGTTACTACCGCAAGTAGGGCCCGTCAGAATATCTGGTTTCCAGTCTGCAGCGGTAATGGTATTTCCAAAAGTCGGATTTGTTCCTTGTGAAGGCTGTGTTTGTAGCAAAGAAGCTGTACACGGCTCTTCATTAGGATAAGACTTTGTGACTGAAAATGTTCCTTCCAAAGCTTGGTCTGTTACATTAACACGTTGGAAACGTACATAATAAGTACTACCTGCATTGGGTGGAGTGAAAGTTGCCGAGACTGTTGAGCCAGGGAAAAATGCAACGTTGTTTGCACGAGCGCATTTGACTGTTTTGAAATTTGTTGCGATTGCGCAGTCTTTACCAGCAGGCAATTCAAAAATTTCGACCCAAGTTTGGCGATTTCCAGTTTCAATATACATGAAATTGTATTGTTCGCCAGCCGTCATGTTGTTGATTTTAAACCAAGAATCACGGTCTGTTTGGGCTGTTCCACAAGTGGGCCCTGTTCCAAGAAAGTTGATGTAACTATTGCAACAAAGTGCAATGTTTGCATTGATAGGAGTGCCTGGCGTGCCACTTGCTGTTATCGTAGGAGCGTTACAAGGAACGTCGCTTGGCGTTTGTCCATGAGTAAAGTTGCTGAGAAACAACAGTATGCTCAAAATACTAATTATTTTAGTCATAGTGTTTTAGTGTATTAACTTTAAGTTTTTATTAAACTATAAAATAGAAGTTTGACACAAATATATTATAATTTTATTTATTTTATTCAAAAATAATGCAAGTTTTATTAGTTTTACTTGTGTTAAATAATAATTAATTTTTTTCGGGCTGTTATATACAGTTCCTTTCAATTTTTTTCATGCAAAAAAAATTGAAAAAAAATTACATAAAACATTGATTATTAATATTTTATTTATATAAAAAATAATTTATTTTAAAAAAATAATTTTTATATAACACAATGATTGTATGAAAAAAATTTAGTTTTTTTTTCATATAAAAAAATTTTTTTCAAAAAAAGAAACTATTTAATAACAAATAAAACGCTTGTTTTTTAATTTTTTGTGCGGTAAAAGTCCTCTTTTGATGGCAAATAATTTTTGAAAAATAATATTTTTTTTCATAAAAGCAACAAAATAAAACACCTTGACGTGTTTGATAACAGATGCAGCAAAATACAGTAAATCAACTTTTACGCAACTGTCAAAATGGAAATCGCAGTGCGCAATACGAACTCTATCAAGGCTATTATGGCTTTGCATTTAGTGTTGCAAGCCGTTATGCAAATGGAGAAAATGATGCGAAGGAAATTATTCAAGATGTATTTTTGAAAGTTTTTAATAACTTGAAAAATTATAATTTTGATTATCCTTTTGAGCCTTGGTTCAAAAAAATAATTGTCCGAACTTGCATTGACCGCTATCGCTCAAATTTGCGAAAAATAGAAACCGTGGAATTAGAGCATGCTGTCAATGAAGATTATGTACCAGAGTTTTTAATCAATGCTGACGCTCAATATTTATTGAATTTGGTACAAAAACTTTCTCCTGCCTATCGCACTACTTTTTCGATGTATGCTTTAGACGGTTACGAGTACCAAGAAATCGCTGAATTGCTTAACATTAGTATTGGTTCTGTAAAATCAAATATCTCAAAAGCTAGAGGCTACTTAAAACAGTGGATTTTGGCAGAAAGGGAGAATGAGAAAGTAGGAAAGTGAGAGAGTAGGAAAGTGGAAAATTATTTTTAAAATTATTTCAAATTTTTATATACATGAACGAAAGAGATTTTGACCATATATTTCGTAGAAAAATCGAACAAATACCAAATGCTTTGCCTGACGATATGATTTGGCAACAACTTGATAGTCAATTAAACAATCAGGTTTCGAGTTCTACCAATTGGTGGAAAGCATCAGCATTGCTTTTGTTGTTGGCTCTGTTGGGTTCTAATTTTTATTTGTGGAAAAAATTAGATAAAGTCGCTAGATTAGGAACAACAAAAACAATTGTTCAAATAGATACTATTCAAAAACAAGGTATTGTCTATCAAACAGATACTATTGTAAAATATATTTATATTAAAGAAAAAAATGTGATATATAATGAAAACAACGAAGAACAAAATTTTGCTTTGAACAGTGGAAAAAATCCTATTCTTACTCAAAAAACAAATATTTTTACAAGCGAAAATGTTGATAACTATAAAGTTTTAAATAGCAATATTGATAACTTATTGAATAAAAAGGAAAGTCTTGAAGTTGCAAAAAAAGAGAATAACACCAATATTTTTAAAGAAGAAAATACCAGTACTGAAATAAAAGAGGAAGCTATTATATCAGAAAAAAAACTTGAAAATGAAACTGTAAAAAATGAAAATTCAACCTTGCAAAATACAACAAAAGATAGTCTTCTAATCACTGAAAAAAATGTTGATTTTTCAACAAAAAATACTGACAATCAAACGATTAGCAATAAAGAAGAAAATGAAAACAGTGCTAAAATACCAACAAAAATAGAACCCGTAAAAGATAAAAAACTAAACCGTTGGTCAATTGGTATCAATACTCAAAGTGGTATTTTAGACCAGAAAGGTGGACATGGTTCATTCAATGGTATAGGCTTGTCTGTAATGAAAGAGATTTCGCCAAAATGGAGAATCCGTAGCAATGTGGATATACAAGAAATAGAATTTGAAAATCGAGATGGTAGAAATTTTTCTAAGCACGAAAAACCTGTTATCAACCCTGGCGAAACAATAGTGAACTGGAAAATAAGAAGCGAACCTTTGGCGCAATTGTCAATTGGTATAGAACGTCTTTTTAACTACAAAAAATTAGGTTTTTTTGTAGGTATAGGAACAGGTGTTGCGTTGGTTCTTCCTCATGAAGTTCGCTACGAGTTGCAAAATACAAGTGGCAAACCTACATTTGACAATAAAGAAAACAAGGAAACTTATGCTGCTTATGCTGGATTTCAAGGAAATGCAGGATTGAGTTTCCCTATTTATAGAAAAATATCTGCTACATTAAGCACTCATTATCAATACAATAGCAATACCGAAAAATTTTACTGGCAAAATCAGTTGAGTGGAAGATTAGGACTGAATTATAGATTTTAAAACCATTTATTTATTTTTTAATAGCCTCTAAAAGAGGTAAAACCATCATTTTTATTATGAAAAAGTTTCTTTCATTGACACTATTTGTAGTGTTCGGTGCGGTATCTTGTTTTGCCCAACAAGATACGATGCACACGCTTATCAAAAGCGCAAAAATCAAATATGTAGGTTTTTATGTTGCGCCTGAGTTTCAATACGGACAAGCTGGCGGTGCATTTAACACTTATGCAGGAAGTTCTGCAATGTTTATTTTTAACAAAAAATTGGCGGTCGGCGTGACTGCAACGAGGAATACTCAATCTACTTTTTCGCCAAGTTCGGTATCGCCACTTTTATTGCGCACGACTTTTGGCGGTGCAAAATTGGAATACACTTTCAATCCAAACTCCCCTATTCACTTGACGATGCCCTTAGTCATTGGTTATGGTTCTGCCAGAGCTGACAGTGCTGTTTATACAGTAAGAACATCAAAAGGCAAGGACAATTGGAGCCATAACGGTTTTGGTAGAAACAATGGCTTACAGACAGCGTATTTTGTAGTACAGCCAGGCTTACAAATGGAAATGAATGTGGTTCGTTTTATCAAATTGTATGCTGGTGTTAATTACCGTTTGGGTTTTCCGAATGAAACAGTCACAAGTCCTTTAACAAAAACATCTTTGAATGGCTTTTCTGCCAATGTTGGTCTGAAAGTTGGTTTGTTTGACTTTTATACAAAAGATAGAAATTGGAAGTTTTGGAAGAAAAAGTCTTAAAAAACTTTTATTACAAGCAAAAAGCGTTCTACGAATTTTTCGTAGAACGCTTTTTTAGCATTTATACACGTCGGAAAGTGGTTTTGCATTTATGCAAAATCTTTAATGGTCACTATTTACCCCTTTTGCAACTTTCCACCACGGAGAAACGGAGAACACGGAGCTTGAAAAAATTAGCCTTCGGCTATTTTTTTGACTCCGTGTTCTCCGTTTCTCCGTGGTAAAGAATAAAAATCTTCGTTTTTTCTGTAATGCTAAATAGTTGTTACCTTTAATGCTAATACATTAGATTGAATAAGTCTTCTTTTTCTTCTTCTTCTCTGGTTCTTTTTTTGGTTGCTGCTGTTGAAAAAAAGGATTGCTCCTAAAAAGACTTTCAAAAAGATTATCACCAAATATGTCTGAATTATTAGGTTTGGTTTGATTTTGCTTAATCGCCTCTTCTTCTTCGTCAATGTCATCAATATCATCGCTGACTTTGATTTTTACTTTTTCAGTTTTGAGCGTTTTTTCATTGACTTTTACGCTGGCAATTGGAATGATTAGCTCCCCTGTTTTTTTAGGCTTTAGGAGATAAGTATAAGTTAGACTTTGACTCATTTCTCCATTTTCAAAACGCATAGACGATGCCGTAGATGGCCCACCAATAATGGTAAAATCTTCAAAATTTGGTGCTTGGAAATTTGTTCCCGAGGCGTTCTCCAAAATGAACTCCACTTGGATTTTTCCGTTAGTACTGATGCTATTTTTACTAACTTTAACGCTAAATTTTGCGTCGCCTTGTGCTGATACTGCCAATGAAAAAAGGAACAGTACCAAAAAGGAAATCATACTTTTTTTCATAGAAAATAATTTTTAAAAGGTAAATACTCGATGTTCCAGTTTTCTAAAAACAGAACATTTTTAAAAAATTTAAAAAATAATATTTTAATTTATAATAAAATATCAATTTTTTATTTTTATA
>JAYWHK010000077.1:0-12126 GCA_043777755.1 Saprospiraceae bacterium | reverse complement strand
TAGTTCGTTTTGCAACGCTAAGTTAAGCCCTTTTTTTTATTTTAAAAACTTTATTTTTTAATCATATTAAAAAATTAAAGTTTTGTCACGTAGAGTGCGAAAAATGTTCAAAAATGGTTTTCTACCAAAAAAAATTAGTATCAAAAAAATTTAATAAAAAATAGTCTTTTCAACTCAATATTCACATTTTATGCAAAAAATAAAACTTTCAAAAGAGTTTAAATATTATAAATATTTATTTTATTCATTGGTAATATTTTCTTTAGCAATTATTTATTTTGGTGAAAAAGAAGTAGTGGAAATTAAACTTTTATTGCCTTTTCTTTTTTTAATTCCAGTTTATTTTTATAGAAAATTAGAATTGATAAGTTACGATGAAACCGATTTGAGCTTGGAGTTTAGCAAAGTTGTGGTTACAAAAGATAGGATTGTAGAAATATCAAAATTATATTTTTACATCAACAGAGAACACGTTTGGAAAATATATTATTTGGACGAGAATGATAAGTTGCGGACAGCTCGATTTGTTCCCATAAACCATACTTTCGAGCAACTTCTAAAAATCATACAACTACAAAATCCTGCGCTAAAAGTCAATCATGACTTTCAATCTAATAGAATTTGGTAGTTAAAAACAAAGCACAAACAAATGAATATCTTGAAAGATGTCTTTGTTTGTGCTTTGTTGTTAAAATTTCATTTGAAGTACTTATTTTGTTGCAAATGAGGCTTTTATATAGATGCAAATCAAAAATATTAATTCGTTTCTACTTTTAGCTCAACCCTTCTATTTTTAGCTTGACCGTCAGGCGTATTGTTATCTCCTATCGGAGTAGATTCGCCCATACCTTTTGTCAAAATAGCGTTAGGATTACAACCATTTTTAACCATATACTGCTTTACAGCGTCAGCTCTTTGTAGCGATAGCGTCATATTATCCTCATCAGTTCCATTGCTATCAGTATGCCCAATGATTTGTACTTTCCATTTTTGGGTATTTACAAATTGAATCAAACGGTTCAATTCGTTGTAAGAATTTGGCAACATCGTAAAGCTACTGGCTTCAAAAAGTACTGCAGGCATCACGAAAGCATTGCCTTTTTTCATCTCGACATTACTTATTACCTGTACACTATCTACTACTTCCATTGAAGTCGTTACATTGGTCAAGTCCAAAAGTTTAGAAGTAGAAAAATAGTCTTTTTTCTCAGGAAAATAATTGACTTTCATACCCGTAGGAACATTAAAAGAGTACGTTCCATCTGGTCGAGTCCTAATCTTTTGCAAAATCTTACCTGTTACAGCATCTTGGACAACGACAATAGAAGCCACTTGTTTTTGACTAAGGTCTTTTACAAAACCACTGACTGTTACCAGCGTATCTGGTCGTGCATTGCTTGGCAAACCTAAGGTGACAATATCACTCAACGAACCTTGTTGGCGTCGAGTACTCAAATAGGCTCGTCTTCCATCAGTCGAAACGGCAAATGAATAGCCCCAATCATCATCTAAAGTATTGATTTCTTTGCCAAGATTGACGGGTTCACTCCACTTTGTCCAAGATTCGTCTAATCGGGTTGTTTTATAAACGTCAATTTCGCCTAAACCCTTGTGTCCATTGGAGCTAAAATACAGTGTTTTGTCATCAGCGTGCAAAAAAGGAGAGCGTTCTTGACCACCTGTATTGATGTCACTACCTATTGCACGAGGAACAGACCACTGCCCGTTTCCATCTTTTTGGCTCATGTAAATATCAATATTTGATTCTCCCCAAATAACATCTTCCTCCTTAGAGGCTTCCATCAGAAGCGTCCGTCCGTTAGAACTCAGCGTTGCACGACCAATCCAAGGCAAGCTATTGATGGCTTTTGACATTTGCTCTGGTGTACTCCAACCTGTTAGTGTACGTTCGGAAGTATTCAATTTTCCATCAATGAATAATAACATCGTATTATCATCAGCTGTAATTGAAAGTGGTGCTTCATTTCCTTCTCCTGATAACTCTTTGATTACCATTGGATTAGTCCATTTTCCATTTTTAAGTGTGGCATAAAAAATATCTTCACCATCAAAATTGTCTATCCGCCCAGAACCTGCAAAATACATTGTTTTTCCGTCTGCGGAAAGGACTGGTGAAAATTCTTCGCCATAATACGTACTGATTGGACGAACAGCCTCAACGACCAAACCTTCCGCTTCCCGTTTGATAATGGTTGATGCTGATTTGAACCAGTCTTGTTTTTCGCTGTAATATGTATATCGAGTATTGCAATTTTTAATAAATTCATCAGGAAAAAATGGCTGCATCGTAGTCACCAAACTTTCTGCTTCTTTCCACTTTTTGTTGGTCAAATAATATTGAATTGCTCTATGCATTAAATAATAAGCATTGACTGACGGTGCGTTTTCTTTGATGTTTTTGCTTAAACTTACAATTGTTGAATCAGGAATTTTTCCATCGGTGTAATGGTAATTGATATTAAAATTTACCATTTTAGAGATACTTTCAAGTTGCTTTTGTTCTGATTCGCTTAGATTTTCTTTTTCTGTAGGTTTCCAATACGTATTTTTTATTATTTCATCATTCATCAACTCATTCATCATACTTAAAGGATGTTCTCTAATAAATTGGAGCATAGCACTCAAATTTTTTGACTTTAAAGCATCTGTGGCTTCTTTGACAAAACAATCTTTTGAAAGCCAAAAATTAGGATAATCTTTCGCAAAAACATCAAATTTTTCATAACCAAACTCTTGAACAAATAGCTCCAATAAGTGATTTTCTATATTTCGAGAAAATTTTAAGTTGGTTTTATTTACAAAATTTCTATGATTTTTGAAAAGATGTTGTAATGAAGAATAATCGGTTGCATCTTCTGCGCTTTTTGAAACAATTTTAGTTCGAGCAACATTGAATTTGGTCAAAACACCACGACTCGGTTTTGGTACGATTGTCAAAAAAGAATCTACCAAGGACATATCTCCATATTTACCAAGGTATTTGATGAAGATTTTTTGCAGTTCTATATTTTGATTGGCAATAGAAGAAAGGTTAATGTTGTCTTTTTGTAGTTTTTTCTTTAGTTTTTCGGGAGCTTTTTTTATCATTTCTTCGGCTTCCAAGGCTTGATTAATGTTGGACAACAAATCAGAAAGTGACGTGTCTTTTGCCGCAATAGCTGCTTTGTTCAAGCCATAACGAGCTATAATCGCTTTTTTCTCATCTGACAAATCTTTTATAAAAGCTATTTTTGCTTCTGTGTATTTTTTTTCTTCCAAATATTTAAAACCCTTTTTTGACTGTGCAAAAAGGTTATTAAAAACAAAGATAAATAAAAAAATGACTAAAAATTTTAGGTGTAAAAGTAATGATTGATTCATTTTGTGTGTATTTGAATGGTTATTTATTATTTAACGTACAAATATACTATTAAATAATAATATATCAAAAAAAATACAAAATGTATAACTTATATAACTTGAATAACTAATTTTTTTACTAAAAAAGCCTTATTTTATAGTCAAATACTATAAAATAAGGCTTTTTTGAATTTTTAATTTACAAAATCTCATAATACCTTGCGCCCAGCGTCACACCTTCTGTTCCGATGGATTTTAGAGCAAACCTGCCCTTTTGAGGCGAAATACTTTTTTGTAAAGTACGATTGTGCAAGCCTAAATATTCGTCATAAGTGATGGCTTTTCTATTGGCGATGAAAGCAAAAACTGAAAACTTGTCCGCCATTTCTTTCCAACCTTCTTGAATGATTCCTTCAAAAATTTTTGCCTTTGCGCCACTTCCATAAGAAATGAATCCAAATCTTTTTCCTGCCAAATCACTTTGCATTTGCAAATCGCTTTCGAGCGTACTCATCAAGGCAAGCCAAATCGAAGCGGTATAAACATTGCCTATGTAACTACTTGCCCGTTGTGCTTTTTCTAATTTTTGACTTACAATAGCTTGATAATCAGGCGTTTCACTTACTTTTTTGATGTATTGTGCATTGGCTTTCTGAAAATCTTTATCTGTTTGAAAATCAGTACTTTGCGGTACTTCAATTTTATATTTTTTATAAAAAGAATTTAAAGTGCCTTTGTTTTCTAATTCGAGCAAAAAAGTTTCGATGAACATTCTTTTTCCATGAAAAGAATAAGGTAGGTGAAAAATCATGCGCTCCCAACGTTCTGACAATGCCTTGAATTGGTTTTCTTTGAAAACACCTCTTGCGATAGCTTCTGAACGGAAATGCAGCATTGCATCATTCATTCTATTTTTGTAGCAATCATTGGAAAATTGACCGTCAAAAACAGGTGTTTCACTGTATTGCGCACGACGAGGTTTGTAAAAATCATGGACACTTTCACAAGAAACGCCATACAATTGTCGCATAACCATTAATCTTGGATTCCATTTTACCAGCATCGCCACTGCGCCTGCACCTTGCGTATATTCGCCCGTCGATTCCAAATCGTATTTAGCAAAATCCGAAGCTACCACAATTCCTATACGACCTTCTTCCATCGAAACCCAATCCATCATGTGAATGAGCGCATCAGTTCCTCCGATACAAGCAAAAGTCATGTCTATTACATCACAATTTTTGAAATGATTGCCAAAACGTTGCGATAACATTTCTACTGCATAAGTCACGGTTGGTTTTGAAGCATCTAAGGCACTTTCTGTTCCTAGATAAATTCGACCTATGTCGCTGATGTTCAGATTGTTACGCTCGATTAATTGCGCAATAGCTTCTGCTGCCATTGTTGCGCTATCTTCGTGAACATCTGTGAATGCCATCTGTATCGTACCCAGACCTTGCGCTAATTTTTCGTAAGGAATGTTGCGAGCAATCGCCAAATCTTTTAAATCAAAATAAATATTGGGCGTGTAAAATGCCATATCGTCAATACCGACAGGGAGCAATTTGTGTTTTTTTAACATAAATCAAGTAAATTAAAAATTAGGTGGTTGCTAAGTTAATTTTAGATGGGCTTTTTTAAAACGGCTGCAATGTTAATGCAAAATACGAAAAAAGGTTTAATATTTTTTGATTATTTTTTTACTTTCATACTTTTTTAGTAATATTTTTATATTTTTGCAAGATTAAGAAAACTATTAAGTAGTTGGGCTAAAATACTTATGCTTATTTTTCTCAACAACAAAATAACTACGTTTATTCCTATACGCCTATTTATGATGATAAAAGCGATTATTCCTCCTTTAGACAAAAACATTATACAAAGAGAGCTTACAAAAGAACGTTTTGTTCGTACAACAAACAAAGGCGATAATGAAATATATGTCATAAATCACCACAATTCACCCAATGTAATGCGTGAAATTGGTCGTTTGCGAGAAGAAGCGTTCAGAGGTGCTGGTGGAGGTACTGGTGATGAAATTGATATTGACCACAACGATACTTGTGAAAAACCTTATGAGCAACTTCTCGTTTGGGATCCTAGAGAACAGGTAATTTTGGGTGGTTATCGTTTTATTTTTGGACCAGATGCGATTTTAGAAGATGGAGAGATTAATCTTTCTACGGCGCATCTTTTTAATTTTTCTGAAAAATTCCTTCAAGAATATTTGCCTTATACCATCGAATTAGGTAGGAGTTGGGTTCACCCTGATTATCAGCCGACAGCGACCAGCCGCAAAGGAATCTATACGCTTGACAACCTTTGGGACGGGCTGGGTTCGCTTTGTAGTGATTATCCGAGTGCAAAATATTTTTTTGGAAAAGTAACCATGTACACGCATTACAACACGGAAGCAAGAGATATGTTGATGTCGTTTATGGATTACTATTTTCCTGATAATGAGGAACTTGTAACACCAATTCATCCTTTGAAAAGGGTTTTTCCAAAAGAAAATTTTTGGCAAAAATGGGAAGGCTTACCTTACAAAGAAGGACACAAAAATCTTAACAATGGTGTTCGTCTTTTGGGTGAAAATATCCCACCACTTATCAATGCTTACATGAATTTGAGTTTGACGATGAAAACTTTTGGAACTTCGGTCAATGATCTTTTTGGAGATGTAGAAGAAACGGGTATTTTAATTACAATAAAAGACCTTCATCAAGAAAAAGCGGAAAGGTACATTGAGTCTTATGTAAATTAAAACAAAACAAAACTATGAGTACAAAACAACAAGGACAACTTGTCCGCACGGTCACGTTGGCTTCGGCTATTATCTTGGTCGTTAGCTCGGTAATAGGGTCGGGCGTTTATAAAAAAGCAGCAGTAATGAGCCACCTTTTGGGTTCGCCCAAAATGGTACTTTTGGCTTGGTTATGCGCTGGTATTGTGAGTCTTTTTGGTGCATTGAGCAATGCCGAAATTGCAGGAATGTATGCGGATTCTGGCGGAGAATACGTTTATTTTCGCCGAATTTATGGCAAATTTATGTCATTTATGTTTGGTTGGAGTATTTTTTCCATTATAAAAACAGCGTCAGTATCAAGTATCGCTTATGTTTTTTCGCAATCGCTGAACAATATTTACCCATTAAAAGGAATTTTTGGCGACCTTTCGAGTCTGGAAGCGACACAAATTTGGATTTTTAAGCCTTTTGAGAATTTTGAAATAAAATTTTTCACTATAGCACTCATTATTGCGCTCACGTTTTTGAACACAAGAGGACTAAAAGGTGGCGAATTACTGAGCAATTGGATTACCCGTTTGGTGATTTTAGGTTTGTCGCTGATTGTGATTTCCGCCTTGTTTTTTAGCAACGGAACGATGTCGAATCTCTCTGTAGATGTTGCGCCAAGCGTACTGCAAACCGACCCGACAATGGGTTTTGGAAGTGCTTTTTTGGCAGCGATGCTGGCGGCATTTTGGGGTTATGAAGGTTGGAATACTGTAGGTTTTTTAGGAGGAGAAATTCAAAATCCGAATAGAAATTTACCAATCGCTTTGTTTTCAGGGCTTTTAATCATTATTGCAGCGTATTTATTGGTAAATTTTGCTTATTTTTATGTTTATCCAGTCAATCAATTACAAGATGTTTATTTGGCAAAAAACCAAATTGCAGCGATAGAAGTGGTCAGAAGTTATGGTGGTCGAATGGGTAGTGTTTTGCTTTCTGTTATTATTTTGATTACGACTTTGGGTTGTACGAATAGTACGATTATCATGCCGCCACGTATGTATTATGCGATGGCAAAAGATGGTCTTTTCTTTAAAAGTGCCGCAGAAATACACCCGAAATACAATACGCCAAACAATGCGCTTTGGATGCAAGGTATTTGGGCTTGTTTGTTGGTCTTGTCGGGCAATTTTGACCAATTGACCGATATGTTGATTTTTGCAGCGTTTTTCTATTATGGCGCAACAGCATTGGGTGTTTTTATACTGAGAAAAAGAGAGCCAGATACGGAGCGTCCATACAAAGTTTGGGGTTATCCAATCGTACCAGCTTTGTTTATCATATTTTGTATTGCATTGATTGTCAATACTTTCTACACTGCACCAGAGGAAGCACTCAAAGGTGTTGGCTTGATGCTGACGGGTGTTCCATTTTATTTGTACTGGACGAGAAAAGGCGCAAAAGCCTCATCAGATGAATCATAATTTAAATCAAAATACAACAATTAAAAATGGAAGATCAAATTCTTTTAGATGATTTCTCTACGTTTAAACCAGCAGACGAAAATTTTGAGTTTCAAGTGGTAGATAAGGGACTTCGCATCGCTAATTTCGTTATTGATAGGATTGTTTTTACAATTCTTGGTGTATTGGCTTTTATCGTTTTCGGATTACCAGAAAGCATCTCTGAAAATCGCTTGTTGGACTATTTATTTACAGCATTTATAGCACTGCTGTATTATTTTATGGAAGCCACGACACAAGGCAAAAGTATTGGCAAATACATAACAGGAACAAGAGCTGTTTTTACTGATGGAAGTCCAATTGACGGAGGAACTGCATTTACCCGTTCTTTTTACAGGGTAGTTCCTTTTGATGCGCTATCTTTTTTAGGAGATAGTGGAGGCTGGCATGATAGATGGTCAGGTACAATGGTTGTAAAAGAAGCAGACTATAAGTCTTTCCACGGTTTGTAAATACCTGAAAAGTCTAAAATGCCTCCGTGTTTTTAACAACTGTTGTAAGACAAAAAAAGAGTGGAAAATGTTAATTTTCTACTCTTTTTTTGTGCGTAATTAGTTGGGCTAAAATAAACGTGGTTATTTTTTTCTAATCTCTAAACCACAAAGCGTACCATTCGGTACTTAGCGGGTTCATTAGGAATGAGCCTTGTGTCTTTTGTAAAGCTCTGTTAATGGTTTTACAATAAGTAAAAATTTATACATGAAGATTTTTAAAACGCTCAAAAGATTGCCAATATTTGTCTTTATAAATCTCGTATTCCATTTCATATTTTTGAACGTATTTTGTCTGAGTTTGGTACAAATTCTTTGATATTTCACGAAAATCTTTGCAGACGAAGTAAATTTCTCGTTCGTTTTGGGCGGTTTGCCGACCGACGAGAAGGCAATCAGCAGTATTTTTGAGTTCCGACAATAGCTCGTCTTCAATGACGTTCATCATTTCATAGTCTTTGCTATGAGGCATGCCATTATTATCTTCACCATCGTATTTTATGGTCATTACAGCCAACCAAGGATGCGAAGACTTTCCTTCCCAGTTCAAAAGGTTGGTATTAATTGTTGCAATGAGCATATTGCCATTTTCATATTCCGCTTTAAGTAGGGAATACTCGTCATCGTCAGTGTTGTAAGTAGTGTCTTCATACTTTTCGATGAATTCTTTTTGCCGCCATTTCAAAAAATCTTTGAGTTTTGAGATAGGAACAAGTTCTTTTTGGGCTTCGCCTTTTCCTATGACATTAGACGAATCAATTGTCGTCACAAAGTCAAGTTCGCCTAAATAGTTGTCTAAAAAAATGTATGTTCCGTTTGCTACCTGCTGTTTATTCGTTTCATTAAGGTCGTTGTGAACCACTGTAATGTCGATTTCATCAGGATAGGCAGCATGGTCATTGGAGTAAAAAAATAAATTTTCGGTATTGAACTCATAATCACCCATTTTTATATTTATATCTCCTGTTGCGGATTTGAGTGCTGTGAATTTCCAACCAACTATTGAAGGTGCGTCTGCAATAAGTTCTTCTACAAAAACGATGTTATTTACATCGCCATCTGGTGTCAATACCAATTCAGCGGTATTTTCATCAAACATACCTGCCAAATATAAATAGCCATCTTTGAGTTCTTCAAGTTTTTCGGATAGAGGATCAAAAAAACCTTTTTCAATGTCTTTATGACTTTTTACAACATCAAAAAATTTTTTTTCATTTTTAGCAAACCAAGCCCAAAAGTCAGCATTGCTTTTGATAGGTTGTTCTTTTTTTGTAAAGAGATTTTTTAGAAAATTCATAATCGAAGAAAAATGGAAACTATATTTTTTATGAAAATTACTTAAAAAAATCCTTATTTTTTCGCAAAACAGGGATTTTTTTAATTTTTAATTCCTTTAATTTTTAATTTTTCACCATCACGCCCATATTATACAGTATAAACGAATAAATATCAGCGGTTAGCTCGATGTTTTTCTTTGTATTGCTTGCGCCATGACCAGAATTGGTATCTACACGAATCATTACAGGATTAGTGCCATTGTATTTTTCTTGTAAAGTAGCAGCGTATTTGAAAGAGTGCGCAGGTACAACCCTGTCGTCATGGTCAGCCGTTGTTACCAGCGTTGCAGGATAATTGATGCCTTCACGTAGGTTGTGAATAGGCGAATAAGCATACAATGCTTTAAATTCGTCCGCATTGTCCGCACTGCCGTAATCCGCAACCCAGTTCCAGCCTATGGTGAATTTTTGGAAACGCAACATATCCATCACACCAACTTGTGGAATCGCCACCTTGAACAAATCTGGTCGCTGATTGATGACAGCACCTACCAAAAGACCGCCATTTGAACCTCCACGAACTGCCAAACGCTCCGAAGATGTGATTTTTTCTTTGATTAAATATTCCGCCGCAGCAATGTAATCGTCAAAAACGTTTTGTTTTTTGAGTTTCATGCCTTGTTCGTGCCATTTTTCGCCATATTCTGAACCGCCACGCAAACAAGCCACCGCATAAACGCCACCTTGCTCCAAATAAGGAACTAACAGAGAGTTAAACGCAGGCTGCATGGCAATATTGAAACCTCCGTAACCATACAAAACAGTTGGATTTGTACCATCTTTGACCAAACCTTTTTTGCTGATGATGAACATCGGTACTTTTGTACCATCTTTTGAAGTATAAAAAACTTGTTTGGTTTCAAATAATTCTGGATTGAAAGGCAAATCCAATTTACGAAAAACACTGCTTTTTTTATTCGCAATATTGTATTGATAAATCGTAGAAGGTGTTGAAAATGAGGTGAATGTAAAGAAAACACTCTTGTCATCTTTGTCACCACCAAAACCAGAAGCCGTTCCCGTTCCAGGCAATTTAATTTCGTTTTCTAATTTTCCTTTTTTATTATAGACAAAAACTTGCGTTGAAACGTCTTTTGAATAAGACACAAATAGTTTTCCGCCAGCCATTCCTGCGCCTTGCAAAGGCTCTGTTTTTTCAGCAATGAGCGTTGTCCATGCTTTTGTTTTTGAATCAAAAACCATGATTTTTGAGTTTGGTGCATCAGCGTTGGTCTGTACTAAAAAATTTGAGCCAATATTGTCAATCACACCGTAATCAAAATTAGTGACTTCGCCCATGATGGGTTTGAAATCAGTACTGCCTTTTTCAGCGTAAAAAATAGCTGAACCATCTAAGCCTTTTCCTCGGTCACTGATGTAAAGTAAAGCATATTTTTCATCTTCGGTTACGCTGACTTGATGAAAGCGTTGCGGATTTTTAGCATCTTCATAAATGAGCTTATCGGCTGATTGTGAGGTGTTTATCTTGTGAAAAAACACTTGATGGTTTTCATTTTTGGCAGATAATTCTGAGCCTTTTGGCTCAGGGTAACGGCTGTAATAAAAACCATCACCTTGCCAGCTGATACCCGAAACTTTCATCCATTCTACTTTGTCAGCAAGGTTTTTCTTTGTTGCCAAATCCATAATATAGATGTCTTGCCAATCAGAACCGCCTTTGGAAGTGGCATACGCAGCGTATTTTCCATCTTTTGAAACGACAAATTGCGTCATGCGCATAGTGCCGTCTTTGCTTAATTTATTTGGGTCAATGACCAATTCGGCTTCGCCAGAAAGTCCTTTTTGACGATACAAAACAGATTGATTTTGCAAACCATCGTTTTTATAAAAATAATACCACTCGCCACGGCGAAACGGCGACGAATATTTAGCATAATTAAAAACTTCTTCGCAGCGTTTTTGTAGCGTTTTTCTAAAAGGAATTTTTTCTAAAAAGCCAAAAGTTACGTCATTTTGGGCTTTTACCCATTCGCCAGTTTCGGCAGAACGGTCGTCTTCAAGCCAACGATAAGGGTCAGATACTTTCGTACCGTGATAGTCGTCCAATTGCGTATCTTTACGAGTTTTGGGATAATTGTATTGTGCCATAAGCATTGATAAACTGCTGAAAAACAGTAAGGTAGAAAGATATTTTTTCATTTATATTTTTATAAAGTATAAGTTTTGTAACAACTTAGCGTATTTTGTTTAATCACGAATTTTATCTAATTAAACGAATTTCACTAATCGTGATGTAAAAATTAAATCGAATTTCACTAATTTTATTAAAACTTCGTTTTAATATTGAGCGCAGCTAAGTTCTTCCTAATTATCTTAATAAATCATGAAAATCCTAATAATCAGTGTTCCCCAATACTGCGCAATTAGGATCCGGGATTTTACTTACAGAACTAAATTTTAACTAAAAATATACATAAAATGATGAACTTTTCAATGAAAAATCTGAAATGGAATAGCCCCGAAGCGGCTATACTTATTAGCTTAACTGCAATCGCTGCTTTTTTCTTTTTTGAAAAAGGATATTTTGTAGGTTCTTGGTTATACAATTGGTTTAATTAGGAGTAAAAACTTAGCGTATTTTATTTAAACACGAATTACCTCTAATTTTACTAATTTTCACTAATCGTGATGTAACAATTAAATCTAATTTCACTAATTTT
>JAYWHK010000076.1:0-4290 GCA_043777755.1 Saprospiraceae bacterium | reverse complement strand
CATTTCAAACAACCACCTTTTTTTGATACAGAAGATGATTGTGCAGGATTGTTAGGTTTTGAAGATTCTTTCTGATACCGAGCCAAAAACATCTTTATCACATTTTTATCGCCATCAATAACAACACTTCTCAAATCTTGGTTTTCTAAATCCCAAAATCTAATCAACAATCCATCAGACACCATTTTGATTTTTTCTACTTGCTGATAGTGTAATCGAAACTTTGAACCAGCTATACTGATGCCGTTTTTATGCAAAACCAAAAGTCTATTCCCTACACCATTACCAACCAAGTGCTGGTTTTCCTCCGTAGGTTTAACCTTACCAGTCAAGGCTGCATTGTAAGCCCAATTTACAATTTGTTTGCCAATATCTCCATCCATAGAAAGTGAAGCAGGGAAAGAATATTGCTGCAAAACATATCCACAATGCAAACAATTATTAGCGGTATCGCTCACTTCACGACCACATTCTTTACAATTAATTAAAGCCATAATTTGAATTTTTTAAAAAGATTAAATAATAAAAACAAATATACGTAAGTGGCTAAAAAAAGATATAAGAATGTAACAAAAAACGGAGATGAATAGTAGAATAATAGTGTCAAGTATTATTTTTATAACTATTCAAATCCGTAAGTTTTTAAAATGCCAATTAATCACATTTTACCCGACAGCTCCATTATAGAGCCTGACGGCTTCAAATCATGGCGAGAGCAAAACATCGCCTACCTCTCAGAGGTTCTCCAATCACCCAGAAAAGACTGGCGAAATCAGTTACCAAGCAATATCCAAAGTTGGCAAACTGATTTTCATTATTCCAGTCTTCACGGGCGATGCTGAACTCCAAATCCTATTTGAGCCTATCAAAAATCACCACCACGCTGTCAAAGCGAAGGGTTCTTACTGAGCTGATTGTGTTGCTCGTCTATTAATCTCCTAGACTCCTCCACCGTAGGGGCGTTTATGTACAGCCCAATCTGAACTTTCCAATACAAAAAGCTCAAACTAAGCTCGTAGAAAACGTTGGTAAAGTAAATATCTGTCCGATGCAAAACCAAGCATGGCAGAATGTCAAGTCTAAAAGGATAGAAATAACCGTCCAATCGCAGTTCAGTATCCTTGATTTTTATTAACAACATAATTTTTAAAAATTTAACGTAAAACAATTATATTTGTGCCGTCAATTTTATTTCCATAAAAATTATGTCAATTCGCCTTATTGCTCAAAACAATAAGGCTTTTTTTTATCCACCTCATTACTACGTGCTGCGTCACGTAAAAGTCCCCTTTGGGATTTAGAGAGTAAAAAAGGTAAGGTACAAAACTACTGCATCTTGCGTGGCTACTAAAAACCCCTTACCTTTGTGTCGCTAAACAAATTCTTAAATAAAAAATTTTAACAATGCAACAAAAAGAACCGTCGCCTTACTCAAAGACGAAATGGAAAAAGAGTTTATAGCCTATCAAAAAAAACTCAACAACCAGTTAATGAATGAAGAATTTTCAAGAATCCTCAATTCAGTAGAAGAATCGCTTTAAAAAAACATCACCTCAGTACGGGCGACCCTTGCGGTCGCCCTACCAAGGCAGCGTAAATTATAAAATCAAAACAAAACTAAAACTATTCTTCAAAAGTCACCTCAAAAAGCGGTACATTATCACTTACCCAAATCTCTGCGGTGTTTGTATCGTAATCGTGTTTTACTCTTATTATAGTGGCACTACAAAACCCTACTATTCTCTGATTTCGCCTATCATAGTCCTCCACCGCATTGCGCACGATAATCATAGGGTCTTTTGTCCCACCACCGAACACCGCAATAGGTATGCTTTCACTATCCATAATCGCAATATTCAAAAGTGCTAGCATCAAATGCTCCGTTTTACTTTTTAGCGGTCGGTTTTGTGTTACTTTAAATGGCATAGCGTATTTATTTATTTTAGTTGCAGCAAGGCAAGGAATCGAACCCTACTATCTCTGTACATTGCTGTACTCGCATTGCCCACAATGCTATCTTGCTGTTGCTTCTTCGCACTAATTTTCTTTACATAAATCTTGGCAAGTTTCTGAAAGTAAGTCTTGCATAAATATTTCTATCAAACTCGGTCTATTAAAATGCTCATGTAAAGCCTGTGCCATTACTCTAACAAGTGCATCTAAACCTTCTTCTGAGCCTTCCGATATTTGATTTATCGCATGACACTTTTCTGTAAATAAGTCCAGATTGTATTGTCTAATTTCATTCATTTTTAAAAAAGTTTAATTTGATTAGGATTCTCTTTTACCTTTTCTACCAAGGTATTAATTTTCAGCACTTTGCGAATACTCCGTTCTGACATAAAGTATTTATAAGACAAGCGTTGTAGAATTTCACGCTTCACCTCCTTATCCACTTTACTGTAAGCCACAGCATGGTCAAAATCAGTATGTATCGCCTTGTACTTTCGCAAAAGATTAGCTTGCATTGTCCACCTCCTTTTCTGTCATATCCAGTTCAATACTTACATTATTCTTTTTCAAAGAAGCAATCAAAGATTTAGCACTTCTATGAAGTGGAGAATACCCAAAAGGCACTTTCGCAGCTTCTTTTTTCGCTGTAATTTCCGCCTTCGTATAACGCCACTTTTTCAATTCACTTTCATGTTTTGGAGAAATCCGACTTGCCATTGCCCTGCCAAATCGTTTCCCATAGTCATTATCAGAGCGACTATAATCGCCCTTATATTTCCCATCTACAAAAAAGATAAAAACAAGACGATTATTGTCTGTCCGAGCGAATTGATAAGAAACTTTAATCCCATCAACCAATAGTCGAACCGTCCCGTAACCTTTGCGCTCACATTCGTAGAGGTCAAATTCCCAAGGCGTAGGTGTTTTTACAATTTTTTCCATATTAAAAAATATTAATTTTATCCAAGCACTGCTCCTCTCCTTTAGGAGAGGTTGGGAGAGGATTCCTTCTCCGTCAGTTTAATTTTAAACATTGCGATTTGCTCACCCGTATCTTGGTCAATAAACTGAATTGGCGCAGTATCAATATACTTGCGGTGCGAACTTGGCGCATCAGTAATGACATTCAAACGGTACTTTTCTACGATACGCCTTACCACTTCGATACAGCTCGCAATCGCTTCTTTACCATTATTACAAATCCTGATTTTGTAGCCATCAGTATTGCTTTTGAAGACATAAAACCTATTTTCTTCGTCATCATAAGAAAAATTAATCAGGTTGCCATGTTCTAAACCCAAGGATTGAAGTGCTATTTTATTCAAACGAAAAGTGCCAGCACCTTCTTTAAAAGAACAAATCGCAGTACCATTCCCATTGCGTGAGTTACGCTCAACTGTCAATATCTTTATCATATTATAAAAAAATTTGTTACATTTACACTACGTTTGCAAGTCCCCTTTGGGGATTTAGGGGACTACGCTACGTTCTCCTCCCCTTTGGGGAGGTCGGGTGGGGACTAATTTTCCCACCTCCGCTGCCCCAACCAAGTACTCGCATGAGCCTGTTCAATATTCGAGTTCGCCAAATCAAAAAGATACTTCTTTATCTTTACCAAGGCAAGAGCCTTATCCGCATCATTTAGAGCGTTCCAAATCTTCTCAGCCCGTGGCTTACTACCATGTTTGTGACTGTACGTATTCCAAAAATTCGCAAAAGACAAATCTTGTTGCATTGGCATAATTCGAATCTTAGGCGAATTAAAATAATCCTCCAAGTGAGTATCGCCAAGAGCAGGAGGCGTAAGGCTTAGGATATACTTTTTTTGCAAGTCTAAAAAACAACCTTCAAAAACAATACTAACCAGTCCATCGCTGTAGTCAAACACCACCTTCAAAGACTTGTCGCTCGTAAAAGTCATTAAGTACTTCATTCTTAAAACTTGTTTTTGTTAATACCGTCCATCCAAATCTGAACAGCACGAATAAGAAGGTACAACCCTAATAAAATTAAAAAAATAGTCCATAATATCAATTTTTGTGTTTGTTAAAAATAGCTCCGATTCGGGAGTCGAACCCGTTGTATTGGTCGCTTACAATCGCCCATTGCGAAATCGAAAACCAAGTTTTGTTAGATTTATTGACAATGGCTGCGAAAAAACTTTATAAAAGACAGCCAACTTCTTAATTTAATTTCCTGCACTCAAAGTCCCCTTTGGGGATTTAGGGGATTCTACGTTTGCAAGTCCCTCTTTTTCAGGTCCTCTCCCTTTTGGGGAGAGTTAGAGAGGGGCTTGGATTTAGGAGGGGCTTCTACGCTACGCCCGCAATATACTGA
>JAYWHK010000075.1:0-12275 GCA_043777755.1 Saprospiraceae bacterium | reverse complement strand
CGTTCTGTTATCGATACCCTTCGTAAAAGAGGTGTAGAGGTACTTCCATGCCTAACTCAAATCATCAAAATACAACCTGTGTAGTTACAAAAATTTTTTTTATGAAAAAATCATTACTTTTTATTATCACCCTTATTAGCTGTTTATCAGCTGTTTTTGCACAAAATACAATTACTGTAAAAACAGACATCACAAGCAACACTACTTGGACAGCCAATAATGTTTATTTGTTGGAAGGCGGATTCATTTATGTAAAAAACAATGCAAACTTAACCATCGAAGCGGGTACGGTTATTAAAGGTAACGCATCAGCATTGGTCATCACAAGAGGCTCTAAAATTCTTGCTGAAGGAACTCCCGAAAAACCAATCGTAATGACTTCTCATAAAGCAGCGGGTTCTCGCACTGTAGGAGATTGGGGTGGTTTGCTTATATTGGGCAAAGCTCCTATCAATACTGTAGGTGGCGAAGGCTTGGTAGAAGGTGGTTTAGATGCGACACTCGGAAAATATGGCGGAACAGATGTAAATGACAATTCTGGTATTTTGAAATATGTTCGTATTGAATACGGTGGTATCGCTTTTCAACCAAACAACGAAACCAATAGCTTGACATTGGGCGGTGTTGGTGCTGGTACAGTGATTGAAAATGTACAAACTTCTTTTGGTGGTGATGATGCTTTTGAATGGTTCGGTGGTACAGTGAACGGAAAATACTTGGTTGTTTTCAAAACCATTGATGATATGTTCGATACTGATTTTGGTTATTCTGGTAAAAATCAATTCGTTTTGGGTATTTCTGACCCGAAATTAGCTGATATTTCTGGTTCTAACGGTTTTGAAAGTGACAACGATTCTCAAGGAACACTCAATAAGCCTTTGACTGATGCTACTTTTGCAAACGTTACAATTGCTGGACCAAGAGTTTTTAACGCTACGATTGATGCCAACTTCAAGCGTGCTGCGCACATTCGTCGTTCATCTCAGACAGACGTTATCAATGCAGTTATCACTGGTTTTCCAACGTCTTTTCGTCCTGAAAATACCAACACTGTTAAGGCATATCTTGATGGAAACTTGAAATTCGATGGAAATATTTTTGACAATAAAAAAGTGGATAGTACTTCGACTGATTTTGCTGCCATCAAAAGCAAATTCAATGCAAACAATACATTCGTAACGGCTGCAAGCGATATTTTTACAGATGCTACAATCTACAACTTCTTGCCAAAAACTGGTTCTGAGGCAACAAAAGGTGCGGCAACGGGCTTAGATGCTTTCTTTGCTCCGACAACTTTCCGTGGTGCATTTGGTACAGAAGATTGGACAAAATGTTGGTGTGAATTTAATCCTCAAAATGCTGATTACAGCAAAGGTGTGGACTACTCTTTTGCAGCTGATTTTAATGCAAATCCTACTTCAGGTACATCAATTGTAACTTTTTCAGGAATAGCTCCTGTTTTTAGTACTTATGCTTGGGATTTTGGAGATGGTCAAACTTCTACTCAACAAGATCCAAAATACACTTACTCAAAAAGTGGTGAATTTACAGTAAAATTGACTGTTACTTCGGCTCGTGGTTGCAAAAAAGTAATCACTAAAAAGGTAAATGCAAGCAGTGTTGCTGTAAAAGACATTACAGAATTGAGTGCTGCAACATTATTCCCAAATCCAACAGCTGAAAATACAACATTGCGTTTCGATTTGGCAGTTTCAACAGCATTGAATATTCAATTGACAGACATTATAGGCAAGGTAATTTCAAATATCAACAACACTTTTAATGCTGGTGAAAATACAGTAACAATTGAAGGTGACAATGTTTCAAATGGCTTATATTTCGTAAATATTCGTTCAAAAGTAGGTGTTAAAACCTTGAAATTGAATGTGTTAAGATAATAAAGATAGTATTGCGTTTTTTATTGTCCGCTGCCGAAACCGTGGTAAGTTATAGCAGTAGGAGATAAATCACATCGCCTGATAAATGTAAAAATTTGTCAGGCTTTTTTTTTGTGAAAAAATTTAATTTTAATATTTTCGTTCCACAATCTTAACATATAGTTTTGTGATATTTATAAATATTCATTTACATTTGCTGCTGAAAATCAGGTGTTTAATTATAAAAATACAAACCAATGAAGAAGTTTATCTTGTCCGCTATTATTTCATGTTTATTTGTACTTTTTGCTGAGGCGCAAGAGGTTAAGACTTACGAACTTGACCTTTCTAATGCCGCTGATATTGAAAAAATAAGACTTAATTCGAGCGAAAAAAATGTTAATAAGTATGATTTTTCGTTGTCAGATTTTAACTTTACAAATGCGCCATTTTTTTCTTTTGCTGTAAAAATTGAAGGAGATAATTTAAGTGAGAATCTTAATGCAAGCGTCGTTAGTTATGGTCAAAATCAAGTGAAAATGAACGATTTACATCATTTTGAACACAGTGAAGAAGACGAAAATCGTATTTTTGTTAGTGATTTGCTTTTTTTTGATGAAAAAACAGAGCGACTAATACTGCGCCTTGATTTACAACAACCAATTGAGCAATGTATTAAAAAAATAAAAATTAGGCTTTTTAATCCAACGAAAAGTGATTTTTTAGAAGAAAAAGAAGATAGAAACCTTGTTGCCTGCGATTTGCCACCTTTGGTTTCTCGAAAAGTTTGGGGCAAAAAATGGACGCTGACAGATGACAAACTTTATTCGGGAAGCCCATCGTTCACGACGGTTACACACCTTATTATTCATCACAGCGAAAGTAGCAATACATCGGCAGATTGGGCTGCAACGGTGGCTACTATTTTTGATTATCATGTAACGACCAACGGTTGGGCGGACATTGCTTACAACTATTTGATAGCACCGAATGGAAAACTTTTTGTTGGCAGAGGCGGCGGAAAAAATGTAGTTGGGTCGCATTTTTGCAAGTCAAATGCCAATACGATGGGCGTATGTTTGTTGGGTTCATACACGAGCGTTGCGCCACCCGATACGATGATTCGTACCCTTGAAAAGCTCTTGGCATGGAAGACAATTGATGCTAAAATTAATCCAATGACCAGTTCCATGCACAATGTTGGCTTAGTGATTAACCACATAGACGGGCATCGAACAGGTTGTTCTACTTCTTGTCCTGGCGACAAAGTTTTTCCTTTATTGCCAACGATTCGTAAAAATGTAGATGCTTTGGTGAAAAACAATTGTAATCCCAAAATGACAACTTCTCTTTTTGAAAAAAATGAAGATGATGATTTTTTTGCCATTTCACCGAACCCAATTTCGCAAGAAAATCCTGTTTT
This sequence comes from Saprospiraceae bacterium, assembly GCA_043777755.1. Classification (GTDB taxonomy): domain Bacteria; phylum Bacteroidota; class Bacteroidia; order Chitinophagales; family Saprospiraceae; genus CANHEE01. Next base: position 8,975 of record JAYWHK010000075.1, on the reverse strand, counting down.
AAACCTTCATTTTTTAGAAAAAGCAAATGATTTTTCTTTAAAAATACTTGATTTGCAAGGAAAGGAAGTGTTTTTTAAAAATATGCAAAATTTTGAAAATGAGCACATTGCGTTACCTTATTTGTCAAAAGGAATTTATTTTGTTCAATTGAGTGCTGATTCAAAGCGATGGACTAAAAAAATCGTAGTAGAGTAATTTTTGAGTACAAATTCTTACACAAAAATTCGTGTAAATTTGATTAATTCTATTAAATTCGTGTTTGAAATTTATAAAACTTAGGTAGCATGAGCTTTAGCTCGTGACAAAACCTATTTTACTCTTTTTCAAATAAAGCATCCATTGTTATCTGATTCTGAACGGTATTGGTATAATGTTCGTTTATTTTTGTACCAAAAGTGCTAATGAGCGTAATAAAAACAGATTTTTTACTTGCATTTTGCTCTAAAAAAATCATTTTTTTTGCAATAAGCGTTTCACTATATTTCTTGTCGATTGTAAAAGGATGAATAGAAAATTTAATTTCACAAAGATTGATGCAATTATCTTGGCGGTCAATAAGTAGGTCAATTTGAGTGCCACTACTTTTATCTTTTGGACTAAACCTCCAAATAGATTGCTCCGTGTAAATGCCCGAAATCCCTAATTTCTTCTTGATAAGAGGAATGTGTTTTAGGCAAATGTTTTCAAAAGCCAAACCGCTCCAACTCAAATAAGAAGCACCAGCTGCTTTACTTTGCCATGTTCCAGCACCAGCTGCTTTACTATTTTCGATGAATTTTAAGTAAAATATACTATATTCGTCGCTTAATTTATAAATAGTATCTTTTGTTGTTTTATTGAAAGGCACATAGCCTAAGATAAATCCAGATTCCAGTAATTCTTCCAATAATTTAGTTAAAGAACCGCCAGAGTTCAGCTTACAGGCTTCCATAATTTCGTTGCGATTCATTCCACTGCGCTTGTTTGCCAGTGCTTTTACGATACCAATGTGTTTATCTGCTTTATCAAAAAGAGCAACATAAAGATTCTTAAATTCATCACGCAATATTCCGTCATTCGTAAAACACAGTCTATCAATGGCTTGTGTTGCACTTTCTCCAACTTTCACTTCTTTTAAATAATGAGGTATTCCGCCAGTAGTCATGTACAATTGCAACAATTGATAGTTATCCAAAAGAACTTTTTGATGTTGTAAAAACATTTTTGTTTCATACAAACTAAAAGGTAAAAGTCTAATACGTCGAGTAATTCGGTTGTGCAAACCACCTTTGTTGCTTACGATATTTTGAATCATCCATGAAGCAGCAGAACCACAAACGACAATCACTAAGTTGTTCTGTTTTGAAGCCCAAGTGTTCCAAAAATGGTCAAAAGCAGCTAAGAAATTAGAACGAGGTGTCCCAATCCATGGAAATTCATCTAAAAAAATCACTTGTTTTTCAGTTGATAAGCGTTTTTCTAAAAGGCGAATTAAAGTATGAAATGCTTGTAACCAGCTATTGGGTGTTGCTATTTCAGTTTCAAGTTTTAGATAAGTCGAAATCGTTAGCGCAAAATTTTCCAACTGAGCATTTAAAGAAGATTCTTTCATTCCTGTGAACTCAAAAAGCATTTGAGACGCATAAAATTGGCGAATCAAATAGGTTTTTCCTACTCTTCGACGACCATATACAGCAATCAATTCAGCCTGATTTGACTGCAAAGCATCTGTTAAAATTTGTATTTCGGATTCTCTACCAATTAAATTTTCCATTGTTAAAATATTTATATTCAGCCAAAACTATTGCAAATATAGTAGTTTTGGCTGAATATAAAAAATTGTATTCAGCCAAAACTTATTTTTTATGAAAAAAGACTTGTTTTTGCTATTAAAAGTAAATTTTTTAGATGAAATTAGCTTTACGTAAAATTAAAACAAAGTTTTAATAAAATTAGTGAAATTAGATTTAATTTTCAACATCACAATTGGTGAAATTGGCTTTGCCGAATCACAGATTTAGTAAAATTAGCGTAAATTCGTGTTTAAACAAAATACGCTAAGTTGTTATATTTTTTTTAAGAAAGCATAAAAAATGAAAAATATAATAATTGTCCTTATTTTTACGTTTTGAATACACAACTTTTTTACAAAATACAATTTTAAAATGAAATTTAAGTCATTGTTTTACAGTAGTTTGCTTACTGTTTTTATCTTTTTGAATACATCATTTCTTTTTGCCCAAAATTTTAAAAACATAGATTGGGTTTATCAAGAAAACATCAAAACTGCCCGTTTTTTACCAGCTCGAGTTTCTCAGACTTTTACCAATTTTGACAAAAAAGCAAAAACATTGACGATTAATGCCACCACGGAATTAGAATTGATGCCGATTTTGTCATTAGGAGAATCAGGCTCAATTAGCTTTGACGATATGGACGGCGATTTCAAGTTTTACCGTTACAAAGTAGAGTTGCGCAATGCGGATTGGTCGCCGACACAACTCAATGAGCAAGAATATGTAGAAGGTTTTGCGGAATATCGCCTCAATGAAGGTAAATTGGCGTTTGGAACTATCTCGAACTACACACACTACGAATTAGAAATGTCAAATGCCAATACAAGACTCACAAAATCAGGCAATTATCTATTGCATATTTTTGTAGATAACGCTGAAAAAACACCTGTTTTGACACGTCGTTTTGTTGTTGTTGAACAATTGACCAGAATCAATATGCGTTTTGTTCCAACAGGTGATGCTTCAAAAACTTATACGCACCACGAAATTGATTTTGATGTAGAACACGACAAATACCGTATTTCTAATCCAAAAAATGAAGTTAAAGCTGTTATTTTACAAAATGGACGCTGGGACAACTGTAAAAAAGCCATTCCTCCAACTTTTGCCCGTCCCAATGAACTCTTGTACGATTACCAAGACAGCATTGTTTTTCCTGCGGGAAATGAATTTCGGTTTTTAGATATTCGCTCTTTGATGAGTCGTGGTTTTCACATTCAAAAAGTGCGAAGCACCAAAAAAACGTATGACGTTACCGTCGAGAATGACCGTCGTCGCATTGGAGATACCTACACTTTTTCTTTTGACAACAATGGGGCATACTTGATTAACACAAAAGATGCACCTCGTGGCGACCTTGACCATCGTTTGCAATCTGAATATGCTAACGTACTTTTTACCTTAGATTTGAAAGAGGAATTAGAAGATACAGACCTTTATATTGTAGGGAAATTCTCAGATTGGAACACTCTTCCTCAGAATAAAATGTTTTACGATGAAGTATCTCATACTTATATTTCAGAACTTTTCTTAAAACAGGGTTTTTACGATTACGCCTACGCAGCGGTCAAAAAAAGTTCAACAAAATTGAATCTCGAAGAAGTCGATAATAATTTGTACCAAACGGACAATGCTTACACTGTTATTTTGTACCATCGTCCACCAGGCGCACGCTATGACCGCATCATTGGTTTGAAAACGATTGGTTCTGCACCAGACAAAAGATAGCTAAGAAACCAGTGATATTGCTGGCAACTAAACCATATTTATTTATTATGGTCAAGATGATTTTTTAGAATTAATCAAACTTGTGGTGATTGTATTCGCTTTTTACATCAGTGATGAGCTACGCAAGAACAAAGACAAGAGAGATTAAAAAAAGAGGTCGGCATTACGAGTGCCGACCTTCTTGTTTTACAGAATATTGCTGTAGTTTTTTTGTATAGGTTACAAAGATACAAATATTTTTTTATTGTCAAAAAAATGACATCACTTTTTAGTAAATTTAACAACCTTATAAATTTTTTCTTAGAATCTGCGAAAAAATATTTTTAATTCTCATAATTTTCGCTAACTTTGAGAAAATTTTAGTTTTTTTCTTGAAAAAAAACATTAAAATATTAGTAGCGAACAGTTTATACATATTTAAACAATGTCCATTTAGGTAAAAATATTCATGGAAGATAAAGAAAAAGGTAAAAATTACTCGAAAGGAAACGATGGTAATTTTCCTCAAAAAAATCAGCGTGGCAAAAATGAAAGTAGTGATCTTTCTAATTTAGCTTTTGGGAAAGTACCGCCGCAGTCTATTCCCTTAGAGGAAGCTGTGTTGGGTGCAATCATGACGACAAAAGACAGTTTGTCTATTGTATTGGATATTTTACGTCCAGAAACTTTTTATTTAGAAGCCAATCAACATATTTATCGCTCCATGTTGCGCTTGTTTGAAAAATCGCAACCGATTGATTTACTGACACTTACCGAAGATTTGAAGAAAACTGCGGTACTGGATAAAGTCGGTGGAACATATTATTTGGTGGACTTGACCAATCGTGTGGCATCAGCGGCAAACATTGAATTTCACGCACGGATTTTAGCGCAAAAACACATTCAAAGAGAATTGATTCGTGCTTCGACGACCATCGTAAGAGATGCTTTTGAAGACACAACTGACGTTTTTGACCTTTTGGACAAAGCCGAAAGTGAACTTTTTGCCATTGCTCAAAATAACCTAAGTCGTGGTGCTGAAACCATGTCGTCGCTTTCTGCAAAAGTATTGAAAAGTTTGGAAGAACTCTCCAAAAAAGAAGATGGTTTGACGGGTGTTCCGACGGGTTTTGTAGATTTAGACCGAATCACCTCTGGTTGGCAGCCTTCGGATTTGATTATTGTGGCAGCACGCCCAGGAATGGGAAAGTGTCTTGGGAAAGGTACTAAAGTATTGATGTTTGACGGTGTTTTGAAAAATGTAGAAGACATTGAAGTGGGCGAATTATTGATGGGCGATGACAATACACCTCGAACTGTGCTTTCTTTGGCTCGTGGTCAAGAAAAAATGTACTGGATTCGTCAAAATAGAGGTATAGATTATCGAGTAAATGAAAGTCATATTTTATCTTTAAAAAGAAGTAGAAATGAAGGTCCTCATAAAAATGGTGAAGTTATAGATATTTCTGTAGCTGAATATTTGCAAAAATCTAATAAGTGGAAAACCAATTATAAAGGTTATAAAGTAGGTGTTGAATTTGAAGAAAAAATAACAGAGTTACCGCCTTATTTCCTTGGTTTGTGGCTTGGAGATGGGGCATCTTCAAAACCAGAAATTGCTACAATGGATACCGAAATTGTAGAATACATCACTTCTTTTTCTAATGATTATGGGTTAAAAGTAAGCACTTATTTACAAAAAGAAAAATGCCCTGTTTATGCTATTGTTGGTGGAGAAAGAGGTCATAGAGGTTATTCGCTCAAAGGTGTTTTAAGTGAAATTGGTGTATTGAACAACAAACACATTCCACAACATTTTTTAATTAATTCTACTAAAAAACGATTAGAGTTACTTGCTGGTTTGTTGGATACTGATGGACATTATTTGGTGCAATCGAATGGCTATGAAATTACACAAAAAAATAAATTTTTAGCGGAACAAATCAAATTTTTATGCGATACACTTGGTTTTAGAACATCTTTTAATGCTAAAAAAGCTTCTATTAAATCAATAGGTTACGAAACAGAAGTTTATCGTGTTCGGATTTATGGTGATATTGATAGGATTCCTGTGAAAATTCAACGAAAAAAAGCGGAATCGTGGAAGAGTGCTATTAATTGGCAAGTGACAGGTATCAGTGTTGAATTGGATAAAGTTGATGATTATTATGGTTTTGAAATAGATGGAAACAAACGTTTTTTATTAGAAGACATGACTGTGACGCACAATACCTCGTTCACGCTTGCGCTTGCTCGAAATGCGGCTGTTGATTTCAAAAAGCCAGTGGCGATGTTCTCTTTGGAAATGTCAAATATTCAATTTGCGCAACGTTTGATTTCGATGGAAGCGGAGATTTCTGGCTCAAAGTTGCGTACAGGAAAGTTAGAATCGCACGAATGGCATCAACTTCATGCTGCGGTTGAAAAATTGAGCGAAATACCTATTTTTATAGATGATACACCAGGAATTAACGTTTTTGAATTGCGTGCTAAGTGCCGTCGTTTAAAAATGCAGCACGATATTCAGATGATTATCATTGACTATTTACAGTTGATGAGTGGAACGGGTGCAGAAGGAAAAGGCTCGAACCGTGAACAAGAAATTTCGACTATTTCTCGTGCCTTAAAAGGTTTGGCAAAGGAATTGAGTGTTCCTGTGATTGCGCTTTCGCAACTCAGCCGTGCGGTAGAAACCCGTGGCGGAACTAAACGTCCGCAGTTATCGGATTTACGTGAATGTGTTACAGGTGATACAAAGATTTTTTTGGCAGATGGTACGATAGCGACAATTGAATCTCTTGTTGGTCAAAAAGCGGACGTTTTGTCTTTTTCAAATGATACTCAAAAACTGACAACACAACAGTCGGAGCTGATTTGGTCTGTTGGTAAAAAAGGTGTTTATTCAGTGAAACTGGCAACTGGTCGTAGTATAAAATGTTCATCAGAACACAAATTAATGACATTGAATGAATGGAGAACAGTTTCGGACTTACAAGTTGATGACAGAGTTGGTATTTCAAGATATATTCCTGAGGTTAAACAACCTATTGATATTTCTGATGAAAAAATTACACTCTTAGCGCACCTTGTTGGAGATGGCAGCTACCTAAAAGGACAACCTCTTAGATATACAACAGCTTCTGAGCAGAATAGTGAAATAGTAAAGCGTTGTGCCGAAAAAGAATTTGATTCAATTGTAAATCGTCACGAAAGCAAGGCTGGAACGTGGCATCAGTTAGTATTCAGTGGAAATGGTAATAGGTGGAATCCGAGAGGATTGAATTTATGGTTAAAAGAAATAGGTGTTTTTAATCAGCGTTCTCACGAAAAACACCTTCCGAGTTTTGTTTTTCAACTCTCTAATTCTAAAGTAGCACTTTTATTAAGGCATTTATGGGCTACGGATGGTACTATATTTACGCCTAATTCAAATTCTCGGACATCAGCTAAAATTGCGTTTTCTACAAATAGTGAAAAACTTGCTGCTGATGTAGCTGACTTATTGCTTCGATTTGCTATTGTTGCAAGAACAAAATTAGTCAAACAAGGCGAGCAATACAAACCAATGTATTCTGTTGAAGTTTCTGGAAAAGAAAATCAAAATATATTTGTAAATAAAATAGGAGCTTTTGGGGAGAAAATTTCTAAATTAGAAAATTTAAAAGAGTACATAAAAAATATAGTTCCTAATACCAATGCAGATACTCTGCCCAATGAATTTTTTGATAAAGTAAAATCGAAAATGAAGGAGAAAGGAATTTCTCAAAGGAATATGGCAAATCTTAGAGGTACTTCTTATGGTGGAACATCTCATTTTAGCTTCACTCCTTCAAGAGCAGTTGCTGCATCTTATGCTGCAATTCTTGACGATGCAGCATTACAATCACAAGCGGAGAGTGATGTTTTTTGGGATAAAATCACGTCAATAGAATACATTGGAGAAGAGGAGGTTTTTGATTTGAGTGTTCCTGAAACCAATGCTTGGATTGCAAATGGTATCATTTCACATAATTCTGGGGCCATTGAACAGGATGCAGACATTGTTTCTTTCATTTATCGTCCTGAATATTATGGAATCAAGGAAGATGAGGAAGGTGCTTCTTTGGTTGGTGTTGCCGAAATCATCATTGCAAAACACCGTAACGGTGCGTTGGATACTGTAAAACTCAAATTTACTGACCAATATGCGAAGTTCTCGAACTTGGATGATCCACTTTTTGATAGTGTAGATACAGCAGCGTTCAAAGCTGACCCGTACCAAGATGCGCAAACGATGCGTTTCCAATCTAAGATGAATACAGACTCTAATGCTGGGTCGGGTAGTAAAGCAAAGTTTATTGACGATGATGTACCGTTTTAGATTTTTGTTCATTTTTGCTTTTTTACTCTTTTTTTCTTTAAATAGACATTCAAAAGCAGGTGTTTTTAATTATCATAGTGAAATTTGGGCGGATAAAGCAGGCTATAATGTGTATTTGCCAGCTTTGTTTATTTATAATTTTGAAGCAAAAAATTTTCCAGACAGCGTTGATTTCAAAACTGGAGAAGGTTTTTTATTGAATAAAAATACCAACAAAGTCATTACAAAATACCCTTATGGTGTGGCATTGTTGCAAAGTCCATTTTGGTTGGTGGCTCATTTTTTAGCAAAAGAAAAAACTGGTTTTAGCAAAGCGTATCATAAAGCGATTGATGTTGCAGCTGTTTTTTATTTTACGTTGGGAATTTTTTTTCTTGATAAAACATTGCTTTTGAGGCGACAAAAATCGTCGAAGAGCAATAGAGTAGGGTGGTGGGCAATGATTTTGTCTATTCTCGGAACAAGCGTTTTTTACTATGGCGTTTATGAAACAGGAATGTCGCACATCTATTCGTTTGCTGTTTTTACTGCGATTTTATTTTTTTTACAAAAAGAAAAAATCGGCGTAACGCTATTGATACTGAGCATTTTAGCGTTGATAATCAGACCAATAAATGTTATTTTCTTAGTTCCAATCCTTATTTTATTCAATAATGATGATTTTGAAAAAATAAAACAACGTTTGAGCAACATTTTTACTGTAAAAAATATTATATTAGTTAGTTTTTTACTTTTTTTTATATTTTTACCACAAATTTTATACAATCAATATGCTTTTGGAAGTTTTTTTGTCAATAGTTATCAAAACGAAGGTTTTATTTTTTTGACAAATCCCAAAATAAGTGAAGTGCTTTTTGCGCCTAACAATGGGCTTTTTTTATACAATCCATTGTTATTGTTGATATTTGGCTTTTTATTTTTTAAAGGTAGAAAGATAGAAAACGGCTTACCTTTGTTAGTATTACTTTTATATACTATACTATATAGTACATGGTGGTCGTATAATTTGGGTTGCGGTTTTGGACATAGGGCATTTGTGGATATAATGCCTATTTTTGTAGTCAGTTTCGCTGGGTTTTTAGAAGAAAAAAAATCAAAAATATATTTAATAATTGCCGTTTTTTGCATGATT
>JAYWHK010000074.1:0-73293 GCA_043777755.1 Saprospiraceae bacterium | reverse complement strand
AATGACAATAGAAAACTAATGAAAATCTACTCTTTTTTGTCATTCAGAGTGCGAAAGCACGTGGAATCTCGCCCGTAGGTTCTCTCTAAGAAGCAATCTTAGTGTGGGATTTCTCCGCTAAAGCTACGAAATGACAAAAAAGAGTAGATTTACGTTATTGCAGTTTTGTTATTAAAAACATTTTTGGTTAGAAATAGTTTTTTAACCCAATATTCGCATCAATCAATAAGTTAAAAGACTTACGACTTATTGACTTAGGATTACTTACTTATTTACATATCATACGACAACTCCACTACTGGACTTGATGGATGCGCTTGACAAGTCAAAATATAACCCGCTGCTACTTCATCTTCATCAAGTGCATAGCAAGCGTCCATTTTCACAGAACCAGCCGTCACTTTTGCGATACAAGTAGAACAAGCACCCGAAGTACAAGAATAAGGCGCATCTTTTTTCAACGCTAAAAGCGTATCCAAAATCGTTTTGCCTTCTTGAATTGGCGTTTCTATGACTTCTCCGTTGAGTGTTACTTTGATTTTTGCACCTTTCATATTTTCGTTGTGTGCTACTGCACCAGCCGAAAAATGCTCGATGTGAATACTTTTGGCATTTGTTCCATTGCCTAAAAAAACAGCTTCTGCAATGTCCATCATGTCATTTGGGCCACAAACGAAACATTCTGAGGTCTTGGTTGTCAAAGGAAATTCAGCCAACCATTTGTCCATCACGTCTTCGTTGATACGACCCACTAAACCTTGCCAATTCAAAGAACCTTTTGACAAAAAGCTAAACATTCCGCTGCTTTTTTCTCTTTTTGGCTGGCTCAAAATATGCGTTACAGACACTTGATTCGCATAACGACTTTGTAGTGTATCTAATTCATTTTTGAAAATAATGCCTTCTTCGGCACGACTTCCGTACAATAAGTTCACAAAACTTTGAGGTTCGGCTTCTAAAGTCGTTTTTAAAATAGAAAAAATAGGCGTAATTCCACTACCTGCAGCTACCATATAATAGGTTTTGCGGTTGTCGGCATCTAATTTTGTGAAAAAACGTCCTTGTGGCGGCATCACTTCTACCGTTGAGCCAACTTTGAGCGTATCAGCGATATGGTTAGAAACCAAACCTTTTTTGACTCTTTTGACCGTCACTGTCAAGTCTTTTTCCAAGGGACTACTCGACATTGAGTACGCACGACGCTCTTCTTTGCCTTTTATATCAAATTTTAAAGTTAAATATTGTCCTTGGGTATATTGAAAATCATCCGCCAATACCGTAGGTACTGCAAAAGAAACTGAAACTGTGTCTTCCGTTTCTTGTTGAATTTTACTAACTGTTAGTGTATGGAACATATTTTTTAATTCTAAATTCTAAATTTTTTAATTCTAAATTCTAAATTTTTTAATTCTAATGTTCTAAACGAAATATTCTCACGATTTTCCACTCACGCATCACGAAAAGACTTTCAGACTTACGACTCTCTACGCATCATGTAAAGGACTTTTTGACTTACAACTTCCTACGCATCACGAAAAGACTTTCAGACTTACGACTCCCTACGCATCACGTAAAGGACTTTCTGACTACTTATTGTACCCAAAATAATCCAAGAACTTATCATCGTCACGCCAATTTTCACGAATCTTTACGTTTAAATCAAGGAAAACAGATTTTTCAAAGAATTGTTCTAAACTTTTGCGGGCTTCTGTTCCTAATTTTTTTATGGCAGAACCATTAGCTCCGATGAGGATTGGTTTTTGCGTTTTTCTTGCTACATAAATCGTTGAAAAAATACGCACAATATCTTTGCCTTCTTTGGTTTTTCCTTCTTTAAAATCATCAATTTGAACTTCGCAAGAATAAGGAACTTCCTCGTCGTAATACATTAAAATCTTTTCTCGAATGATTTCACTGGTAAAAAAACGCTCGCTTCTATCCGTCAATTGATCATCTGGATAAAATTTCGGACCTTCGGTCAAATAGCTTTTAATCAAAGTCAAAAGCGTATCGGTATTTTGTTTTTTTAATGCAGAAATAGGAATAATTTCTTTAAAATTCAGACGTTTTGACCATTCGCCGATGGATTTCAGGATTTCTTCCTCTTTCATAGTATCTATTTTGTTATAGACCAAAAAAAGTGGCGCATCTACGTTTTGCAAACGTTTCAAAATTGGGTCGTCGTCAGCGTATTTTTCTAATTTTTCAGTTACAAAAATCATCACATCAGCATCTTCAAACGTAGAATGAGAATAACGATTCATCATTTCTTGCATCTTGTACGTAGGCGTTTTGATGATACCAGGCGTATCCGAAAAGACGATTTGGTATTCGTCATCATTCAAAATTCCAATAATACGATGGCGAGTCGTCTGTGGTTTGTTGGTAATGATAGACAATTTGTCACCCAACAAGGCGTTCATCAAAGTAGATTTTCCTACATTTGGTCGCCCAATAATATTTACAAAACCAGATTTAAACATTTTTTTTTAATTGAACTGCAAAGGTAGGATTTTTTTTCTGAAAAAAATTAAAAAAAATCTCAGTATGGCTTTTGAATACTATTAACAAACAAGTCCCGAAATCGTAGTTTGGGATATTCTTGGAGAATTGAAGGAGAAGTTGTATTTTTGTAAAAAATAACTTTAAAATGCAAGAAGAAGCAATTGTAAATGGTGTTTTTATCATCGAAAAAATGGAAGGCAAAGGCGGTTGGCATTACGTAAAGCTACCACAAATTACAAAATCAAATCGTTCTTTTGGGCAAGTACGGGTCAAAGGTTCTATTGATACGTTTGAGTTCAAACAATATTTTTTACAACCGATGGGCAACGGTTTTTTCTTTTTACCTATCAAAGCCGCAATTCGTAAAATGTTGAAAAAGCAAATTTCAGATAGCGTCGAAGTAATTTTATACCTTGATGAGAGTGAGGTCGTTATACCAGAAGAAATATTTTTTTGCTTGGAAGAAGAGCCTAAAGCAAGGGCTTTTTTTAGTGAGATTTCTCCTAACGAGCAAAAATATTACATAGATTGGATTTATGAAGCCAAACAAGCAGTCACTCGTGAGAATAGAATCGTAAAAATGTTGGAACGATTGAGCGAAAGAAAAAAAATGTACGATTGGTAATCGTAATAAAAGAACCAAATTTTTATTATTTTAAAAAAAATATAATGTCACAAAAATAACGTTTTTTGTAAAAATAATTTCTATTTTATGTTTATGAAAGGTCTAAATTGCAGTGTCAAATAGTAGTTTTCATTTTTTAAACACTTGATTATTAATATTTTAAAAAAATAATAATTATTGAGCGTGAAAATGATGCGGTAAAAAATACTTTTTGGCACAAGAACACCTTTACTCATTATCATAAAATAGTTATTACTCCCATGTCAAATTTCGCAACCAACAGCTTGAAATTTCCCTGCCAATTTTTGAAAACGATTTTTTTTATTTTTATTTTTTTTACTGTAAAAAATCAATCACAAGCGCAATGTCCAGCGTTTCCAGATGGTTTTCCTACACTGACCAACAAAATCAGTGCTTGTGCAGGAACTCAGACGGTAACAGTTCCGCTAACGCCTAAAAACGTGACCCTTCTGAACACTTCTATGAAGATTGAACTGCCCACGGGTGTAAAATTTCAAGGCTTAATTAGTCCCGCAACCGCAACGGTTTCTGGGACCGGTCCTATTTATCTTATCAGTAATTTAGGAACAATATCGCCAAGTGCGCCTTTAACTTTAAAATTTAACATCAGTGCGGATTACACAGCAATTACGCAACCTTCTATTCTTTATACACTGAATTACAATACTTTAGTGGCTGGTGTAAGTACGCCAGGTTCGTGTATGGACGATGGAAATCCACTGACAATAGATAAACCTCAGCTTAATCTACTTTCTGTGACACCTCAAACGGCAACTGTTCCTATTGTTGGTGGTACTTTTACAAGGACTTCTCGCTTTTGCAACGATGGACTTGGTTCTGTCAATACACCTATTATAATTACCGACAATCACACTGCTGATTACGTTGTACAAAGCGTGACTGTCAATGGCATTCCAGTTTCATTAGGTGCTGATAATAAGACAATTACGCTGACAGCGGCCAATTATGGTGCAGATATGCTTTTGACAAAAGCGGAATGTGTTGATGTTGTCGAAACGATAAAAGTCGTCGGTTGTGGCAATGCGAATGGCGGACTTGCTACTACCATAAGTGGCTTTATTGATGGTTGTAACAACTCGCCTGATGTTGTTTCTAACAGCATTATGGCAAATGCTGTTTTGGGAGGAACTCCACCAAATATTGTAACGACAAGTTCCTTTTTCGGATTGGATTCTTTGTGTCTTACGACACCTCGAGAACAGATTTATACAGTAACAAATACGGGTCAAGATACTGCTCGAAACTTGATGTTCAACCTCATTTCTAATGGTGCAGTAAAATATATTGCCAATTCTATGGCAGTTTCACTCAACGGTGTGGCTGTCACAGTTTCGCCCAATGGCGTACAAATTTTTGCTGGCACAACAGCGCAGTCTTCTTGTTTGGGCGCAGGTGCAACAAATAATGGAACTTGGAATTTGCCGCCTTTACCCGCAGGAAAAACAATGGTCATCAAATATCAATTGGTGTCTTGTTGTACTGCTCCAGATTGCCAAAATTTTGTGGTAAGTTCTGCGCCACAACTCAAATACAACAAACTGTGCGGCACTACGCCAATCATCACTCCGTTGCAAGGTTTTGATGCTTCGACGATTTACGAAACACCGATTGCGGATTATCCTGCTTCGATTCGAGGTGGCGATTGTATGAATATTGAAATTATCAACAATCGAGTAATCATTCCTAATACAACAGCAAATAGCATTGTAGAGTACGAAATTACTGTCCCTGCTGGCATGACTCCAACGACAAATAGTTTAGAAACGGCTAATAATCAAGTTATTGCGCCTCTTTCTTCTACTTTTGCTAATGGAAAACTGACTTTGGCGTATCGCTATGGCGATGTCAAAAATTTGAGTTTTTCTACTTTAAATTTAGATTTTTGTACAACGGGTTGCCCAAATTGTACGGAAGGTTATAAGGATTTTCCTGTAAAAGCAACGTTGAAACCTACGGGAACGTGTACGGGTTGTACGGGTACAAACCTCTATTGTGGAACACCTGTTCGAGTATATGTGAATTGCCCAGGTTGTGGCATTAATTGTGATGGTTTGATTTTTCGCAGTTATGACATGAAGCGAATTTCTCGTTGTCAAGCGGACAGCGACAATGACCGTGACCCAGACAATACGTATAATGCCAATACTTCTTTGTTGAAAATACGTCGTGCGATGTTGGGCGATACCGTTCAAACTGCTTTTGGTGGTATTATCAGAACGACCGCTGCACACCCAAATTGGACTTATATTTATTCAAAAGATAGTATTCCGAATGTAGCAGGAACGAGTACGCCAATTTTTACGCCTGTCGCTGGCGATGTCGTTACGATTTATAGAAATGGTGTAGCTGTTTGCACCAAAACCATCAACGCAACAACGACCGCAGGAACAAACAGCACGATTTATCAGCGTGATTTGAGCGCAACAACATTGGCTTGTGCTGGTATTACCAATTACCAAAATAGAGATAGCATCTATTTAAAATCAAAATATTATGTCAGTGGAAATGTTGGAAATACGCTTCAAATTTTGGCAACAAAACCATCTTTTTACGCTACACTTTCGCCAAACAATGCTGTTCGTTATAGCTGTTCTTCTTGGGAAAATACCTTTACAATTGCTGGTTATACACAAGAAATTACAGGGTACAATTTGACAGCAAACACCGATGTGACTTGTGCTGGAAGTGGGCCAGGGATTCGTTTTAAAGCAAGTTATGGCGGTGCCAGCAATATTTTTCCTTACGAATACCGTAATTTTTCCATTCCTAGCGAATTTACGATTACCATTCCGTCTGGTTATAGCCTTACAAAAGTTAAAGCGGATTTGATACATTCTGGAAGCCAAACGACGACCATTGCAGATATTTTGGCACAAGGAACGCAAACCACGTTGGCAAATGGTGACAAACAAATTACGTTTAATTTGGCAAATCTTTTTGTCAATACGTTTCCTGCGCCTGCTGGAAAATTCATCAAACCTGACGAAACTTACGAGTTGATTATTTCTCCAATTTACGAAATTACGACACCGATTTGTCAATCTGTAGCAAAAGGCGTGACACTTTCTGGAAAGTTTGAAAACAATTGTGTTGTGGAAAAAGTAACGCCTTTTTCCAATACGATTTCTGACAATTTGAATAATTTAAAATTTAAAACGCCTACGATAAATCCCAATGTAGCTGGCGTATCTCGTTATAAAACGCAAAATGAAGAATGTTTTGATTTTAGCCCAATCGTAGAAGATGTAGCAGGGATTCGTTATTTTTTCAGAATACAAGCCAATGCTAATGTGCAGATAACCAAGGTGTTAGCGAATGGAGTATTGATAAACCCAATCGCTACCGACCCGACCATGTACTTTGCTGACCGTGCCACTTCTTACAAAATTTGTATGACTTACAATGGTTGCAACACAACAGATATGATAAATATTGATTTGGGTTATCAATGTTCGAGTACGCCACCAGCCAATTTTGCAGCTTTGGTCTGCCCAACAGTTCCTATAAAATTAACCTTGTTGCCAACGCCTTTACCAGCAAGTATTCAGATTTCGCCAACACCTTTGAGTTACATTCCGAATATGTGTGAGCCGATTGACTTTGCGGTAATTGTAAAAAACTCTGGTGTAAATTGGTTGTACGACCCAACTTTTAAAATAAATTTACCACCGTTTTTGGAGATTGTGCCAGGCAGTTCAAAGTTATCGTGGAAAGGTAGTGCAGATTTGCCAATTCCCAATCCAAGTATTGCGCTCAATACTGCAACAACAGTTACAAATGATTATTCTGCAACCTACAATTTGCAAGCGATTGGCGGAGTTTTGGACAGTATCAAATATGGTTTGGCAGGAAGTGGCTCGCCTTTGCCAGCAAGTTATCGAGAGTATGAAATTTCTTATAAAGTGATTGCAAAATGTGGTTTTAAAGCCAACACAGGCGCAACGTATGATGTAGGCTTTAAAGATCCTTGTGAAAAACCTTTGATAATGAAGGCTTTTGCTTCAAAAATTCCAATTAATGTAAGTAATACTTATGCTTCGACACCAACACTTACGGGCAATTTAGATGCTGTTCCAAGTTGTGGAACACCATCTATGGTTAATTTGAGTTTTAAAAACGATGGTGCTGGTTTGACTTCCAATACAGACAGTATTGTTTTAATCATGCCAAATACAGCATACATTGTTCCGAACAGCGTTACAAATTTGACAAACGTAGCGAGTGCAATTCCTTTCAAGCGTTTTTTACCGCCATCTGATACGATTTATAAATGGAAAGTAAATCCAAATGTTGGTGTTGGTCAAGATATGAAATTTGATTTTAAAATGTTTTCGTCAGGTTCGGCGGCTTGTGGTTTGAAAGATACTTTTAATGTAGAATTGATTTCTACTCGAAATGCACCTTGTGTATTGACAGGCGGCACTTGTGCCGTTCCCGTCAGTACAGGCTCGCAAGATGTTTGTTTTACAGTAAAAAAACCAACTTTAACTTTTGTTCCAGGTACTTTGACCAACTTGGTTATGGGGACTATGACTGTTATTTCAGTGGCTGTAAAAAACACAGGCGACCTCGCTGTTCAAGACAAATTGGGTGCAAGAATAAAAGTTTATTTTGATGCTGACAATAGTGGAACAGTCACCGCAAGCGACCAATTGTTAGACAACAGTATGTTTGTTCCTGCCGTTGCTGTTGGAGAAACAAAGTATTATTATAAAAAAATAAATACAGCGATTACCAAATGCCCGATTGTGGTAGAATTAGGAGGTGCTTGTATTTGTAATACTTCTGTGCTTGCTACAAGTAACTGTAATACGCCACCTTATTGCAATCCTGTACCGAATTTTAACCTTCCTGGCGCAATTTGCGAAGGGAACAGTGCTGATTTTTCGGCAGCTGGAACAGATACTTTGTATTACAATTACAAATGGCAAATTTATGGTGCAATCAGCATCAATGGCGTAACGACAACAGCAAACCCAACGCTTGTCTCAGGACCAGGGAATTTTAACATCAAATGGAATACCGCTGGCATTTACAACATCAAATTATATTCTGAATTAAAAGTATATCCGACGTGTAGAGATAGCTTTACTCGAGGAATGACGGTCAATGCAATTCCAAGCATGGCACAACCAGCAAACATTACTGTAGAATGTGAAAATCAAGCCATTGATCCAGCTGATTTTGTAGGAACACCAAGTGATAATACGACTTTTTCATGGACAAATAACAATACAGCTATTGGTTTGGCAGCGGCAGGAAGTGGTCAAATCAATACTTTTTCTGCGCCAAACAATACTACGGGCGCAGATAGAACGGCTACAATTACCGTTACACCAAGTCGTTTTGGTTGCGTTGGTTTGGCAAAAACTTTTACCATTACTCAAAAACCTACGCCAACCATCAATACGCCAACGAACATTATAGTTTGTCCAAATTCTCCAATTGACCCTGTGGATTTTGTTGGAACGCCCAATACGGCAATTTTTTCTTGGACAAATTCAAATGTTAATATTGGTTTAGTCGCAAGCGGAAACGGACAAATCGTGCCTTTTACTTCGGCTGTTAATAACTCTGGTGCGGATTACGTTTCGACCATTACGGGAACAGCTACTTTTCCAATTTCTGCTTTGGGAAATACTTGTACAAGCAAAAGAACTTTTACGATTACTGACCGTGCAACACCAGTTTTGGCAACGCCTGCGAATATTTCAAAATGCCCAGGTGAAACCATTCCAGCAACAGGTTTTACATCAAGTACAAATACAAGCGTTACTTACACTTGGACAAATAACAATACCGCTACTGGTTTGGCGGCTTCTGGAATGGGAAATATTGCTTCTTATATTGCGCCAGCGAACAATACAACAAGCGATATTGTCAGTACGATTACCGTTACGCCAACCCGTTTGACTTGTGTTGGTATAACGCAAACGTTTACCATTACGATAAAACCTACACCTGTTGTTTCTCAACCTGCGAATATTACGGTTTGTCCAGCGGAAAACATCAACGTTGATGATTTTACAAGTACGCTTGTAGGAACGACTTATGCTTGGACAAACAACAATACCACTATTGGTTTGGCGGCTTCGGGAACTGGACAAATTGCTGATTTTTCAAGCCAAAATACAACAACCATTACGCAAATTGCGAACATCGCTGTGACAGGTACTGCGCCAAATGGTTGTAAAATGACTAAGAATTTTACGATTACAGTAAAACCAAAACCAAGTGTAACAACAGCTTCAACGGCAACTTACTGCCCAGACGATGCTGCAAATATCATTTTACAAAGCTCGCCTCCAAACAGTTCTTTTTCTTGGACAAATAACAATACAGCTATTGGTTTGGCAGCAAATGGTATTACAAATTTGACTTTTACAGCAACAAATACAACAAATGCAAGCATTTCAAGTGTCGTTTCTGTTACACCAACATTAGATGCTTGTGTAGGAAATCCTACGAATATCACAATTACTGTAAAACCAAAACCAATTATAAATCCTTTGGCAAGTTTCATTGTTTGTCCAGGGCAAGCGATTGATGCAACGGATTTTGTAAGCAATCCAACAGGCGCAACTTTTGCTTGGATGAATTCAAATCCGACCATTGGACTTTCTGGAAGTGGAGTAGGGCAAATCGCTACTTTTAATGCTGCAACAAATACAACAAATGTCAATCAAACAGGAAATATTGGCGTTGTTCCAACACTCAACGCTTGTGTTGGCGATGCAGGTAATTTTTCGATTACTGTAAAACCTACGCCTACAGTCAATGCGCTCAACAATGTCATTGTTTGTCCCGACCAAAATATCAATCCTGACGATTTTTCAAGCACGCCAACAGGTGGTACTTTTTCTTGGACAAATGACAATGCGGCAACTGGTTTAACAGACCTCAGCGGAACGGGCGACATCGCTGATTTTATTTCAAACAGCAATACAACAGGCGCAAATATTATAAGTGCTATCAATGTAACCACTACATTAAATAGTTGTGTAAGTCCGATTCGTAATTTTACGATTACGGTTCGTCCAACGCCAATTGTTACACCTTTGGCTGACGTTTCGGTGTGTAGTGGCGATTTTATAGCTGTACCAACGTTTGCCACCAATCCAACAGGTTCAACTTTTTCTTGGACAAACAACAATGTTGCGATTAGTCAAAATGCCAATGGAACAGGGCAAATACCTAATTATACTGCACCTCAAAATTTTACAGCTGCTAATTTTATAGGAATTATAGCTGTTCGACCTATTTTGAATACTTGTGTTGGTCCAATTGAAAATTTCAATATTACAGTTGCACCTCGACCAACGTTGAATCAACCTGCCGACATTAGTGTTTGTCGAGATGAAAATATCAATGTTGATGATTTTGTAAGCAACATCGCTGGAACGGTCTTTTCTTGGACAAACAACAATCCGACTATTGGTTTGGCAGCTTCTGGAACAGGACAAATCGCTGATTTTACGGCTTTAAATACAACAACTTCTAATCAAATTTCGACGATAAAAATTACCGCAACTGCGCCTAACGGCTGTACTTTTGAAAAAACAATGATGATTACGGTAAAACCAAAACCAAGTGTTACTGGTTTTGCCAATCAATCAAAATGCCCTAATGAATCTGTCAATATTCAATTTGGCTCAAACATCAGTGGCGCATCTTTTTCTTGGACAAACGACAATCCAAGTATTGGTTTGGCAGCAAGCGGCAACGGAGATATTTCTTTTTTAACCCAAAATAATACAAATTTAGTAAAAAATGCAACGATTACAGTCATTCCAACTTTTAATGCTTGTTCGGAAGCAGCACAAATTTTTACAATTGAAGTAAAGCCAACACCAGTTTTAAATACTTTGTCTGACATAATTGTTTGTTCTGGCGAAGCGATTAATCCAACGGATTTCATTAGCGACCCAACAGGAGCAACTTTTTCTTGGCAAAATTCCAACACACAAGTTGGGCTTTCCGCAAGTGGAACGGGCGACATCACAACATACAACGCTCCAACAAATACAACAGGTGCTAATTTTTTGAGTAAAATAATTGTTACACCTTCCTTGAATGGCTGCGTTGGATTGAGCAAAGATTTTGACATTACAGTAAAACCAACGCCAACCTTGAATCAGCCAATAGACATCACGGTTTGCCCAGGCGAAACGATTGATGCAACGGATTTTGTGACCAACGTAACAGGCGAAATTTTTTCTTGGACAAATGACAATACGGCGATTGGTTTAGCCGCTTCGGGAACAGGACAAATTCCTACATTTACAGCTTTACCAAATTCAACGAATTTGAATCAAGTTGCCAACATTACGCTTTCTGCTGATGCGCTGACTTGTGGAAGTCCAGTCAAAAATTTTACAATTACTGTAAAACCTACGCCAACAATGAATGTTCCAGCTGATGTAACCGTTTGTTTTGGACAAACAATTGATGTTGATGATTTTGCAACAACACCTACGGGCGGCTCTTTTTCTTGGACAAATTCCAATACGCAAATTGGTTTGCCAGCAAGTGGAAATGGACAAATCCAAAACTATACAGCTCCGAATAACTTAACGAATAGCAATCAGTTAGGAAATATTGTCATCACGCCAACGCTCAACGGCTGTGTTGGTTCAACTCAAAATTTTAACATTGTTATAAAACCAACGCCAGCGGTAAATCAAGCAAGCGACATCAATGTTTGCGCTGGACAAAGCATCAATATTGATGATTTTTTCAGTACGCCAACAGGTGGTACTTTCGATTGGACAAACACCAACACCAATGTTGGTTTAGCTCTTTCTGGAAACGGTCAAATTGCTACTTTTAATGCGCCAACAAACGCAACAGGCGTAGATATTTCTTCTATTGTCAGTGTAAAAACAACCTTGAATGGTTGTGAAAGTTTGGTGCAACAAGCCGTTATCAACATTAAACCAACACCAGAAGTCAATACGCCTGACCCAATTTCAGTTTGTGCTGGCGAAACGGTGGATTTAGATGATTTTTCAAGTATTCCTTTTGGCGCAACGTTCAATTGGACAAATTCAAATACCGCCAACGGCATCAAAGCGGCTGGTTCTGGTCAGATTTTACCTTATACTGCACCAAGCAATATTTCGGGCATTGCACAAACAGGGAACATTGAAGTGACCGCAACCTTGAATGGTTGTTCGAGTGCTTTACAAACAACAAGCGTTACTGTAAAACCTACACCTTTGACCAATGACATTGCTGATATAGAAGTTTGTCCTTTGCAAAGCATTGACTCACAAGACTTTGTGATTGTTCCAAGTGGCTCTAATTTTAATTGGCAAAACAACAATACCAATATTGGTTTGGCTGCAACAGGTGCAACACAAATCGCAACTTACACTGCACCAGCCAACAACACAACAGCTGCGGAAGTGGGAACAATCACTTATCGTGCTGAAAAAGATGGTTGTGCGAGCGTGGATAAAGATTTTAAAATTTCGATAAAACCAACGCCAACCATGAACAATCCGAAAGATTTACAGGTTTGTCCAGGTCAGGTTTTTGATGTAGATGATTTTGTAAGTATGCCTTTGGGTTCAATTTTTGATTGGACAAATGACAATACAGCTACGAATTTGGCAGCTTCTGGAACGGGACAAATCGCTAATTTTACTGCGCCAACAACAAACCTTTCTGGAACAAATATTTTATCAAAAGTAACAATTACACCAACCTTAAATGGTTGTGTTGGAGTGCCGCAAGACCTTGATTTGACAGTTCTTTTTACACCACAAGTGAACGGAACAGCCAATATCATCAAGTGCGCTGCGGAACAGATAGACATTGATTTTACAGGAACAGCAGGAACAACTTTTACATGGACAAACACCAACACAGCAGTTGGGCTGCCTTTGATGGGTTCGGGTGCGATTGCGCCTTATGCTGCACCAGCGAATAATACGGGCGCAAATATCGTGAGTACTTTGGTGGTTACGCCTTCGGCAAACTCTTGTACAGGTGGCACAGAAACTTTTATGATTACCATAAAACCAACGCCAACAGTCAATCCAATTGCTGACCTTACAGTTTGTCCTACGGGAAATATTACCTATAATTTTACAGGAACACCAGCAACGCCAACGTTTGATTGGGTTAATTACAATCAAGAAAACCTCAACATTGGTTTGGCTGAAAACGGAAGTGGAAATATTGCTTTTTCGGCTGCGCCAAATACAAGTTTGAGTTACATTACAAGCAAAATAACAGTAACGCCAACGCTTAACGGCTGTATAGGATTGCCTCAATCGGCTTTGGTCAATATAAAGCCAACGCCAACAATGAGCGAGCCAAAAGATGTGACAGTTTGCGCTGGCGAAACCATTGATATAGACAATTTTACAAGCAATTTACCAAATGCAATTTTTACTTGGACAAATGACAATCCACTCATTGGTTTAACAAATGCAGGCACAGGACAAGTCGCTGATTTTCAAGCAGCTGCGAACAATACAGGCGTAAATATCGTTGCAAATTTGACCCTGAAAGCAACACAAGAAGGCTGCGATAGTGAAACAAAAACGTTCAAAATTGTCATAAAACCTACGCCGACAGCCAATGATCCAACAGATATTATTGTTTGTCCAAATGCGCCAATTGACATTGATAATTTTACGAGCAATCCAGCTGGAGCTACGTTTTCTTGGACAAATGACAATGTGAAAATCGGTTTGCCCGAGCTTGGAAATGGCGACATCGCTACCTACAACGCTCCAGCAAATAATACGCTACAAAATGAAGTTGGAAACCTTACTTTACAAGCAACTTTGAATGGTTGTAAAAGTCCAATTCAAGAGTTTTCTGTTGCTATCCGTCCAACGCCAACAATGAACGACCCACAAGATGTATTCGTTTGTCCAGGCGAAACGATTGATGTGGAAAACTTCGTAAGTGCGCCAAATGGAAGTTCTTTTTCTTGGTTAAATGATAACATACAAACCAATTTGGCAGCCAATGGAACAAATGATATTGCAGATTTTATCGCTCCACCAAATGGTGCATCAGCTGCGGATTACATCTCAAATGTGACGGTTACACCGACCTTGAACACTTGCGTTGGCGTGCCTCAAACATTTAAAATTGTAGTAAAATTCACGCCAAATGTAAGCACGCCAATTGACATCGTTGTATGTCCAGGCGAAACGATTGACGTTAATTTTATAGGAACAGCAAGTACTACTTTTACTTGGACAAACGACAATACCAACGTTGGATTGCAGTCGGCTGGCACTGGTTCAATTCCTCCTTATGCTGCACCAGTAAATGGAACTTTATTGAATGAAACAGCGCATTTGGCAGTCACGCCGACTTCGGCAGGAAACTGTGTTGGTGGTACGCAAATGTTTAACATTACACTGAAACCAACGCCAACAGTTGCTGATGGTACAGATATTTCAGTTTGTCCTGATGTGACTGTAGCGATTGATTTTACAGGAAGTCATACCAATACAACTTATACTTGGCAAAATTCTAACAATGACGTTGGATTGCAAACAACTGGCACGGGCAATATTCTTTTTATTGCTGAAAAAAATACGACTAACGCCTTGGTGTCAAGTGTTGTAACAGTTACACCTACCCGAAATGGCTGTATTGGTTTGCCGCAAATGCTCAATATTGATGTAAAGCCTACGCCAACAGTGGCTGCGCCAAATATGATTCGAGTTTGCCCAGGCGACAATATAAATGTGGATAACTTTGTTAGTAACCCATTAGGTGCAACATTTATGTGGATAAATAACAATACTTCTATTGGGTTGCCTGTAAGCGGAAATGGAGATATTGCGGATTACAACGCTCCAGCAAACAACAGTACAATGGACAACGAAGCATTGCTAAAAGTAAAATCAACCTTGGCTGGCTGTGTAGGAGATTTTGTTCCTTTTGAAATAAAAATTAAACCTACGCCAACCATGACTGCACCACAAGGAATTGTCGTTTGTCCAGGCGAGTTGATAGAAATAAATGATTTTATCAGTGACCCAAAACCAGCAAATTTTGTTTGGGACAATGACAATACAGCTATTGGTTTGGCTGCAAATGGCACTGGAAATATCAGTAGTTTCAATGCGCCACCAAGCAATTTGACAGGCAGCGATATTGGTGCAAAAATTACGGTTACACCTTTTGTAGAAGGTTGTATTGGTGTATCGTCTGCGTTTAAAGTGACTGTCAAAGGAACGCCTTTGTTGGCTGACCCTTTGTGTATAGAAGTTTGTCCAGGCGAACCGATTGACGTTGATTTTGTTGGTACGCCCAACACGACTTTTTCATGGACAAATGACAATGTTGCCGTTGGTTTGCCTGCGATTGGCTCTGGTAAAATCGTGACTTATCCAGCTCCATCAAACAGTACTGGCGATACGATAAGAGCAATGTTAAGCGTTACACCAACTTCTGTTGGTTGTGTTGGTGGTTCGCAAATGTTTGAAATTTTGATAAAACCAACACCAACAGTAACACCTCCGATAGATACCGCTTATTGCGTTGGCGATAGCATTCATTTGAATTTTGCTGGTTCAATTTCTTTTACAAAATTCATTTGGCAAAATGATAATACGGAAACTGGCGTAATGGCTTGTGGCGAAGGCACTATTTTGGACATTGCCGATATGAACATGACAGCTAAAAAAATCTATTCTAATTTTAAAGTAAAACCTTTGTTGAATCGTTGTTATGGCGAGGAAAAAACATTTGCCATCGCTGTAAAACCAACGCCGAAAATCAATCAACCGAAAGACTTAATTGTTTGTTCTGGTTCGGTGACAGATGTGGAAATGTTTAGTGGTGTGCCAAGCGGAGGCGTTTTTGAATGGACAAGCAGTAATCCTCAAATTGGCTTAGTTGCGAAGGATTCTGGTCAAATTTTTACCTATTATGCACCTTTAAACAATTCAACTTCTACGTGGAAAAGTAACATTGTTTGGAAAGAATACCTTGAAAATTGTCCAAGTCCTAATGATACGTTTTGCATTTCTGTAAAACCTTTTGTTGGTACGTCAAGTGTGATGGACGTGGTGGTTTGCCCGGGCGACAGCGTCAAATTAGAAAGCCTAATGAGCAACGTGATGGGAACTTCGTTTAGGTGGGTCAATAACAATCCAAGCATTGGTTTAGACACCGCTGGCGTTGGCTCAATTCCTTATTTTATTGGAAAAAATACTGGTACAACAAACAACGTAGCGCACATTTATGTCACGCCAAAAGCCAACGATTGCAATGGCGATTTGATTGATATTACGGTGACAGTCAAGCCAAAACCAAAGGTGGACACTTTGCCAAACCTCATCGTTTGTGCTGGCGAACCTATCAATATTTTATTTGAAAATAATATTTTGCCCGCTGATTTTTCTTGGAAAAATGACAATACCAATATTGGTTTGACCAATTTAGGAAGTGGACAAATTGCGCCTTTTTCAGCCGCTACCAATACAACAGGCACAAATATTGTTTCTACAATCGTCTGGAAATCAACGACTAACGCTTGTGTGAGCATCGAAGACACTTTTTTAATTACAATAAAACCAACACCAACAATTTCGCAGCCGATGGATATTATCGTTTGTCCTGATGCGCCAATTGACATTGACGATTTTACTGCAATACCTCAAACACCAACTGTTTTTTGGACAAATAACAATCCAAGTATTGGCATCGCTGGTAATGGAACAGGACAAATCGCTACCTACAATGCTCCTGCAAACAACAGCGATACAGTCATGTTGGCAAGTATAAAAATTCAATCTGAATTGGCAAATTGCAAGAGCGATGTGAAAGAATTTTTTATAAAAATAAAACCTACTCCGAAAATAAATGCGCCAAGTAACATCATCGTTTGTCCTTTGGAAACAGTAGATTTAGACAGTTTATTTAGCAATGTTACAAGTGATTTTTCTTGGAAAAATAACAATACCGCAACAGGTTTGGCAGATTCGGGTGTTGGTCAAATTCCAACTTTTACAGCAGCAACAAACACAACAGGCGCAAATATTCTTTCAAAAATATGGGCAACACCTACGGCTCAAAGTTGTATTGGTTTGACAGATACATTCTTCGTGACGGTCAAACCTACACCTTTTGTCAATGCGCTGGCAAGCGTAATTGTTTGTCCTTTGGACAGTGTAGAAATGCTATTTTCGGGAACACCAAACGCTGTTTTTTCTTGGAAAAATAACAATATTGCGATTGGTCAAGCAGATGATGGCACTGGAAATATTCTAAAATACGAAACGCCAGCCAATGCAACAGGCGCAAATATTATTGGAAAAATAACCGTAAAACCAACGCTAAATGGCTGTGTAGGCGACACGATGAGCGCAACAATTGCCATAAAACCAACGCCAAATGTTGCTAAAATCAATGCTATTTCGCTTTGTTCTGAAAAAGATAGTATTCGCTTGAATTTTACAGGAACATTGCCAAATACAAGTTTTTCTTGGACAAATTCTAATACAAATATTGGTTTGCCTTCGGCTGGAAATGGAAATATTAAAATCCCTACGCCACTCAATGCCAGCGATACGACCATGACCGCCACGATTCGCTACACGCCAATCCTCAACGGCTGCGCTGGAAACGAACAAGCAACAGTGGTCAATATCAAATCAAAAGTAAGCATTGATTCGATGGCTACAATTCGTGTTTGTTCGGGTAATTTGGTAGAAGTTCCGACTTTCGCTACACAACCAACAGGCGCAACTTTTACGTGGTCAAATGACAATCCGAACATTGGAATTGGAGCGTTTGGCGTTGGTCAAATGCCGAATTTTACAGCTGCTGTAAGTGATACGTTGCGTAAAGCAAGGATTACAGTCACGGCAACACTCAATGGTTGCGGCAGTGAAAGTAGGTCTTTTGACATCATTATCAAACCTCGTCCTGTGATGAATCCACCTTTGGACTTGTTCGTTTGTGCTGGCGAAATGGTCAGAATGGAAAAATTTACGTCCAATCTTCCCAATACGATTTTTACGTGGAACAACGACAATACGACGTTTGGTTTGGCTCAAAATGGCATTGATAGCATTGTTTTCACAGCGGCGGCAGTTCCTCCGACAGACAGGACAGCGCATTTGGTCATTACGGCAGTCACGGACGGTTGCGCTGGCATCGGAAATGCGTTTAATATTACAGAAAGACCAATCGTAACCTTAGAGGCAGTTCCTGATATTACAGTTTGTATGGAACAATTGATTGATGTGAAATTCAAGGCAAGCGAGCCAAATACTCAAGTGATTTGGACAAATGACAATCCGAATATTGGGCTGCCAAGCAGCGGACAAGGCGACATCAATTATCTTTTTGTTCCGACGATTGACGCACAAGGAAACATCGTTATCGCTGACGACAAACGAGTAGCGACCATTACCGCCACACCTGTCATTATGGGTTGTCAAGGTTCGCCAATTACATTTAAAATTGTGATTTTAGACAGGGCTAAATATTGTACGCCAGCTCCTATTGTGGTGAAAAAATAGCGGCAAATTCAATACAGGCATCTTAAATCCCGACAAACGTATGTAGGATTAGAACACTGATTGGACTGATTTTTATGATATATCGTAATGTTTAGCGTCTAAAAAAATCGAAGATTTTTTATTTTTACCACGGAGAAACGGAGGTCACGGAGGCAAAAAAATTAGCCGAAGGCTAATTTTTTTGTCACACTCTGTGTTCTCCGTTTCTCCGTGGTGAAAAATTGCAAAAGTGGTAAATAGTTACGATATATCATGAAAATCAGTCCAATCAGTGTTCTTTTTATTTTCAAAATAAACTCAGCAACCATTCTTTATCGGCTACATTTTTTTCATTTTTCAGCTTTTCAAAAAGTTCGTTTTTTACTTTTTTATCATTATTTAGATTTTTTATTTCTTCTAAAAATTGAATAAAATTTTGATTAAAAACAACAATATTACTTGAAAAACCATTTTTTTTTGTCAAAAAAGAACTAATTTTAACGATTTGTCGCTCAAAAGCATCATCATCACACAGTTTGAAATAACAAGCCAAAACAATCCGCATTGCATCAAGCTGATGCACGGATGCGTTGGGTCTAAATGCCTTCATTTTGGGCAATGCTTCTTCGTAATTTTCTTTTAAAAAATCTAAATATGCTTCCGCAAAATCGCTGTAGGTTTTTTGCAAATCAGGCTGAAGCAGTTCTACGTTTTTTTTGATAAATTGTGTTGGCGACCAGTTACTCAATTTTTCTTTTTTATAAAAAATCAAATTAAAACCCAAACGCAATGTGTTTTTGAAGGTTGTGGTTGTCAAAAAACCATTTTCAAATTGTTGTTTGCGTTTGATTTTTTCCAAATTCCATTCAAATGCTTCTCGTATAAAAAATTCATGTCCTCCGTTGAGCAAAATTGTAGCCACATTGCTTAAAGAAAGTACCAACGTATTGTTTAATTTTTCACTGATTTTTCACTGATTGGTTTGAAAAAGCTGTTTCAATTCCCTGTAAATCAAAACGTTAGAAATATTTTTACTCATTTTAATACTCAACAGTTGCAACTGCAAAGCAACGGGTTTTTCAATGATATTTTTCTCTAAAACAGCAATATAATCATCAAAAAAAGCGGTGTTGTATTTTGATTTTTTGTCAAAAAGCAATTGAATGTAAAGTTGCAAAATGGCATTGCTTTGGCTTAAAATCTCTGATTCACACCATTCGGGAATCAATGTTGTGTCATTCTTATTGGCAACTTCAAAATCAACTTTTTCGCTCAAAAATCGAGCTTTTTCTTGTAAAAAATAAAACTGTTTTTTAGCTTTTTCATCAAATAGCAAAGCCCAATCTTTCAAGTTTTTAGCTGCCAAATCATTGAGTTTAGCACTGGAAAGTTGCTGATGCAAAAGCTGATGTTTCAAAGCAGTATTTTCTTCTAATCCATTGAAAATCAAATACTTTTTTGCATTTTCGCTGATTTTAAAAAGCAAACCACGAAGCCTTGTCGCTTGTTTTTTGTCGTCTGTAATAAACGTTTCATTCGGATAAATCGCCTTCCAAACATTGGCTTCTTCAAAATACGCTTTCAATGTTGATTTTTTTGAAATTTTCACACTTTTCAATAAAAAATCATACAACAGAACCACCTCTTTTTGCGTATTGAAAAAAGGGGATTCCAGCCAAATCCGAAACGCTCGCTGTTGTTCGGAGTTCAAAGTTTTTATCAATTCAAAAGCGGTCGTGTTTTGCATATTGTTGCGTTTTTTCGTCAAATGATGGCAACACTGATTCTTATGATTTTTAAGATAAATTAGGATAAAATCATAAAAGCGTCATAAAAATCATAAAAATCAGTGTTTCTATACTTATACATAAGTATTTTTCACAAAAATAAAAAACATTTTTTAATTACAAAACATTAACAATCAATATTTTATAAAATAAATACAATTAAAAATGAAAAACATTTTAAAATATATTTCTGTGCAAATAATATATTACCTTCATCTTTGCATTACAATCATCAAAAAAATCATAAAAATAAATTTCTAAATCAAAAAATAACTTCCTGCGCAAAAAGTCCTCCCCTTCGGGGAGGATTTAGGTGGGGCTTCTATTCTTATGAAAAAAATCTTCTTCCTTCTTTGTTGTTCAATTTTGATGTTGAACAAAACCACGGCACAAATGATTATTGCCAATCCGCCACTACCAGGACACCCTTCGGCGATGCTGCACGTCATTAGTCCGCAAAACAATCCAAAAGGTACTTTGCTTACGCCTATGAGCAATGCGCAACGCCAAGCCATTGCCAATCCTGCAAATGGTTTATTGGTCTATAACACTGATTTTCAGACGTTTGACTATTTTAAAAATGGCGTTTGGACAGTCATCGCAGACACCAACAAGGTGAAAACCATGTTGGATTTGAAAGTAATGAGCCTTACCAGCCTCATCAATTTAGCCGAACAAAACGCTAAGGCTTATACAGATAGCAAGGTTTTCTACCTCAATGGGCGCATTGATTCCCTCAAAATAAAACAAACGAACCTGACCAATGCACTCAGTGCAACCAATACCAATTTTAATAATTTTTTGATTGATACTTTACCGACTATCCGAAATAATATTACTTCAATCAATACAAGTATTAGCACTTTGGATGTCAAGGTAAATACTTTGCAAAATAATACAATTCCAAACTTGCAAAGTCAGATGAATGGTTTTTGGAGGTTAGGTGGAAATAGTGGGACAAATGGTGCTTTTATTGGAACAAATGAGCCATTGGTCTTTAAAGTTAATAATGAACAAGTTGCAAAGTTTTATGAAAATAGTACATTATTTATTGGCTTAGAAAGTGGATTAAATAGTAGTACTATGGGATCTAATATTGGCATTGGGAAACTTAGTTTAAAAAATGTAATTTCTGCGGTAAGTTCAATTGGGATAGGTAATGCTGCATTATTAAATTGCCAAGGTTGTAATAGCGATTTAGCTATTGGATCTGATGCTATGTCATTTAGTAATAGTTTATGGTTTAATGTAGCTATTGGTCGTGGAGCATTGCAAGGTTCTCATGTTGGTAAAAATACAGCAATTGGTAATTTGGCAGGTATAAATACTAATGGTTTTGGCAATGTATTTATTGGTTCACAAACCAAAAGTACAATACCAAATATTAATAACTCTTTCGTAATAGGTTCAGAAGGAGAAGTTGGCTGTTCTGATTGTGGTGTGTTAGGCACAGCAAATACTAAAATCGGCATCGGCACATCTACACCTACTGAAAAGCTCGAAGTGGTAGGTGGAAAGACAAAATTAGAAATACTACAAGTGACAAGTGGTACTCCTTCCACTGGCAAAGTCTGGACTGCCACTGATAACCAAGGTAATGGTACTTGGGCAGCTGCAAATGCTGGCTGGAGTTTGAATGGGAATGTAGATGCTACTAATGATAGTTATTTGGGAACTCCAGCAGGAGGTGCTCAATCGTTGAATTTTAAAGTAGATGGTAGAATTGCTGGACGGATTGAAAGCCATGGACTTGTAAGCACTTCTTATGGGGTTGGTTCTTTACAGCAAGAGACTACAGGCTTTTGGAATTCAGCTTTTGGAGAATATACATTATCTGGTAATACTTCTGGCAACTCTAATTCGGCATTTGGTTCTCGTTCTTTGGCAGGCAATAATGGTAGTGGTAATTCATCATTTGGGTTTTGGTCTCTTATAAATAATATATCAGGTTCAACTAATTCAGCTTTTGGAAGTAATGCTGGAAGTTATTCACTTGGAAGCGATAACTCTTTTTTCGGAGCGGAAACTAATACATCTACCTTAACACCTAATATTAGTAATGCTACCGCAGTTGGAAAAGGTGCAATAGTCGATGCTTCTAACAAAATCCGTTTCGGAGATGACAACATAATCTCTATATCTTACGCTGTCAATGCGTCCATTAGTTCTGACCGAAGATTGAAAAAAGGCATACGCAATAGCACATTGGGCTTGTCGTTTATTAAAAAACTACAAACGGTTGATTATGAATACATTGCAGAAGGACAAAAAGGAATACGCTACACAGGGTTTATCGCACAAGATGTAGAAAAAGCAGCGATAGAGAGTGGTACAAGAGATTGGAGCGGTTTAGACAAAAGCTCTTTGCCAAGTGGCGGGCATTATGCTTTGCGCTATGCGGAGTTTGTAGTGCCTTTGACCAAAGCGATTCAAGAACAACAAACCATAATCGAAACACAGGAAAAAAAGATAGCTGACCTTAAAAAAGAAAATGAAGACCTTAAAAAAAGAATGGAAACGATAGAAAAAATGTTTTTGGAAATGAAGAAATAAAACAGGATGGGAACACTGATTCTTATGATTTTTAAGATAAATTAGGATAAAATCATAAAAGCGGCATAAAAATCATAAAAATCAGTGTTCCTATCACGTTTAACCAATATCATGCAGGACAGCAACACTGATTTTTAAGATAAGTTAGGATAAAATCATAAAAGCGTCATAAGAATCATAAAAATCAGTGTTGCTATACTATAACAAATAGATTATTGCAAATCAGGCTTCCAAAACCAATGCTTTCAATTTTCGTAAGATAAATACAATTTTATTCAGATTGACTTTATTGGTAGCATCAAAGTTGTTGCTAAAATAGTAGTTTTTTTGATGTAAAACAGTAAAAATCCAAGTACTGCCCGTTAGCCACGCACCATAAATGGGTTTTTCATCTTTATTCATAGCTTGAGCAATGAGCATTGCTGCCAACATTTGCCCTTCGGGGTCAGAACTATGTTCTTTTTCTTTTTTGAATTCTTGAAGGAAAAAATAAGGCGTTTGTGGCGTATTGTAACCCAAAGGCGAAGCAATCAGACAATCACAAGTGACGGAAAGCAAATGTCCATTGATAACAGCTGACATGGAACGTTCAAAAAAAGTACTGATACGATTTTCTTCCTCCACTTCGGAAATAAGGAACAAAAAACTCAATAATTTCATTTTGAGTTCTTCTTCGTTCCAACCTCTGATGTGATTGAGCGATTTTTGATATACTTTATTCAACAATTCTTGTTGCCAAGGCGAGAGTACGCCGTCTGCCGCAAGCCAATTGTCCAACAAGTCGCCACCGATATGTTTCGTCAATTGAAATGTTGAAATAAGAACATCTGTATTAGCCGCTAATTTTTTCTCTTTTGCCATTGTACAATGAATTTTTTATAATGCAAAGTTACGGCTTTTTTAGTTGAAAGCGTAAAAATGATACAACTTAATTTTTGTCAAAACGAAATAGACCACTAATTTATCTTGATAATCCTGACACAAATCAGCGTCCAATAAAACAACATTCAAAATAATGAAAAAACACCTTCTTTTATACCTCTTTTTTGCCTTGTGGCAATCGCTCTCAGCGCAGTCCGCTTGGGACAAAACCTATTCAGCAACATTGCCCGAAGAAGGACGGTTTTTACTGAAAAATGCTGCGGATTACCTCGCAGCCGTCCAAAATACAAACACTGTTTTTTTACAAAAAATAAATCTGTCAGGACAATTTTTGAGTAAAAAAATCATCGCACAAGGAGAAGTTTTAGCGATGCAAAAGGCTAACAATCAATTAGATATATTGTGGTTGATAGCTAAAGACAGTTCTATTGTTTTCAAAAAAACAGATTCTTTAGGCGTAGAAAAAATCAATTATAATTTTGGAAATGCTGTGAAATTCATACCGCAAGGCATCGCCGAAGACGCTACTACGCCCAATCGGTTTTACATCGCAGCGATTGATAAATTGACTTCGCAAGCGGTGATTCAGATTTTGGAATTTAACAATCAAGATGCTTTGACAAGTTCCGCAACTTGGTATCTTGGTGCGCCTTCTATTAATTATAAACGATTGTTTTTCAAGGGTTTAGGTAATGGAACGTATGCTATTTTTGCCAATATTGCGAACAATTCGACCCAATTTTTCAAAGTGCAATTGGGTAGTACGATGTCATTTTTAGAAGAAATGACGTTAAGTACTTCTTTTGCGCCAATTGCCATCAGCAACGAGGTTCTTAATCCCAACGAAACTTTTATCGCTTATCAAGAAAATGGAAAAACAAAAATTGCGCTGTTTAATGCCGTAAATAGCTCATTATTAGCAAATTACTTTCATATTTCGCAATATCCATTTAACGAGATTCGCAGCATCAAAAAACAAGGGAACGAACTTTTAGTCTTGGGAAATTACGCTCAAAATGCCACTTTTTCAGGCAATACGAATGTATTTTTTCATCGTTACGATGCCAATAAAAACCTTGTTCAGCAAGATACGACACATTACCAAAGTCAAGAGCTCGGCAATGATTTTAGTGCTGACAATCAGGGTATTACGTTTGTTGGAAAGCGGAACAATCAGACTTTTTTGAGTTATAATTTTCCCAAAAATTACCATGTAAAAGGTTTTGTTTTTTACGATAAAAACAACAATTGTCAGTACGATGTAGCGACTGATACGCCACTCAAGAGTTGGGAAATGCGTTTAGACAAAAACAATCAGTCTATTTTTCAAAATACAGATACCAACGGAAATTTTGCGTTTAACACTTCGCAAGGCAATCATGTTTTGAGTGTAAAAACACTAAATTCGCTTTGGCAGCCTTGCAAAAAAGATACGGTTTTCAATATTTCACAACCTGATACACTGACTTTTCAGTTTGCCATAAAAGCGAATGACGTTGCGCCACAACTTCAGGTAGAAATTACAAAACCACCTTTCAATTTACAAATAGGGCAGACAATGCCTTATTTGTGACGTTTGAAAACACAGGGTCGGCAGCTGCCAATAATTCGTATATTGATGTCACGTTTGACGATTTGGATTATGTCAGTTCGAGCAAAATTTCAACTGCGATTAGCAATGGTCGTCGCTTTAATCTTGGAACTATTAACATAAGCCAAAAAGATACTTTTATTGTATTTTTAAAGCCAAAAGTAGGTGTTTTACAAGGAAAAACGCTTTGTGTTGAAGCAAATATCCGACCGAATGAATATGCTGTGAAACCTGCGAATTGGTCAGGCGCATACTTGCGTACATCGTTGCGATGTGCCAACGGGCAAGTGTATATTGATGTCACAAATTTTGGTACTGTACCAAGTACAGCAAACCGAACAGGTGGCATTATTGAAGAAGAAGTGATGATAAAAACCATAAAAATTACCAACCCGATTTTGCCAGGAACTACACAAACAATAGACAATTTACCTGCAAATGGACATTTTTACCATGTTTTTTTAGACCAAGAACCGAACTATCCTGGCGGTAACAAAACAGGTAGCAGTATCGAGGCTTGCGGTACGCCGCCGACTTTTGGGCTTTACAATAACTTTCCTTATTACGATACTGAGCCGTTTCGCAGTATAAATTGTACGCCACTTGATGCACCAAATACTGCTTTGCAATCTTATCAATTTGCTTTGCAAACGGGCGTTGGTGTGCAAAATAACATTGACACGAATGCTGTTTTGACCTATTATTTTGTATTTCAAAACACTACAAATCAAGCGATTACAGGTTTGAAATTACAAAATGAAATGAATGATTTTTGGCAAAAAGAAAAAATCGAAAACAATCTTTTAGGCAATCAAAATATTGCATATAGTATTCAAAATCAAAATATTATACAGTATGATTTTCAAAATGTAAGTATTGTGCCACAAGGCTATGCGTATTGTTCTTTTAAAGTTCCTGTGAAAAAAAATCTTGCTTCAGGAATAGTCATTAATAATCAAGCAACATTTATCGTTAATGGGCAAAATTTTATGACGAACAACGTTTTCCATACCATTAAAAATGAATGGGCAGTTACGCCTGTCACTACTTTTTTGCGAGATGAAAGTGAAAAGTTGGAAGTCAAAATTTTCCCAAATCCATTTGACAATCAAGCCTTTGTATTAATAGAAAGTACTGATTACGAGCAAATTACGCAGCTTGAAATCATTAATTTACAAGGTCAAATCTTGGAAAAAATCAATACCAATGGAGAAAAATTAATTTTAATCGAGAGAAAAAATCTAAGCAGTGGATTGTATTTTATTAGACTTTTAGATAAAAAAGGAAAGGTAGTTTTCATAGGAAAATTAATCGTACAGTAAATAAAAATAAATAAAAAAACGTCAGTAATCTTACTCAGATTACTGACGTTTTTTTATTTATGAAATCTATGCTTCCGCAGCAACGACTTGAACAATATCTTCGTTAGAGTTCAAAATATCGTTGTCCACCAATACACGTCCGCAGTGTTCGCAAGCAAGAATTTTCTTACGCAAAGCGATTTCGATTTGGATTTGAGCAGGTACTTTATTGAAGCAACCGCCGCAAGCGTCACGCTCTACTTTCACCACAGCCAAACCATTACGGTAGCTTTTGCGGGTTTTATCGTAGGCAGCCAAAAGACGTTCTTCGATTTTTTTACGTGCTTTTTCGGTACGTTTGCTTAATTTTTCTTCTTCTTTCTCTGTTTTTTCGATGATTTGAGCCAATTCTACTTTTTTGTTCTCAACATCTTTATTTTTTTGAGCCAAGCGAACTTCTGTCGCTGATTGTACTTCTTGCTTTTGAGCTACAATCGCCTTGTGTTCTCTTGCACGTTTTTCAGACAATTGGATTTCGAGTTTTTGATTCTCGATTTCTTTTTGTAACGCCTCGTATTCACGATTGTTTTTTACGTTGTCCAATTGCTTCGTGTAACGCTCGATGTGACCTTCTGAGTCTGCCATATTCGCCGTGTGACGAGCAACTTCCACTTCTGCTTCTTTGATTTGGTTTTTGGTACGTTGCAAACGAGTGTCCATCCCTGCGATTTCATCTTCGAGATCAGCCACTTCCATCGGAAGTTCACCTTTTAAAATAGAGATTTGATCCAATTCTGAATCAACCATTTGTAATTCAAAAAGTTGCTTTAATTTTTCCGCAACGCTTAAGTCTTTAACTGCTGCCATGTATATTTAAGTATTTAGGCAAAATGAAACTGAGTCGGGTTCATTTTAAGCCTACTTATGTTAAAACGTTTGATTGTTAAACCATTGATTTACAGATAATTAACAGGATTAGTGTTTTTATCTGTCAAATTAACCGCAAAGTTAGGAAACTTTTTTGAAATAAGCGAATAAATTAGATTAATTGTGAATTTTTCGCTCTCATAATGTCCAATATCTGCAATGATGATTTTTTTGTCCGCATCAAAAAACTCGTGATACTTGTAATCGGCTGTTACAAAAAGGTCTGCACCTTGCGAAATTGCATCATTTAATAAAAAGCCTCCTGCACCACCACAAACTGCTACCCGTTTTATTTTTTTTCCTAACAAATCCGTATGGCGAATTGAGCCACATTCCATGGTTGTTTTGATGAATGTCAAGAATTTCAGTTCATCAGAAGGCGTTTCGAGGTCGCCAATCATGCCGCTACCAACTTCTTGGTTGGCGTTTTCGAGCGAAGTCAGGTAATAAGCAACTTCCTCATAAGGGTGTACTGTTCGCAAAGTTTGAAGGATTTTTGAAGTCAAATAGCTTGGAAAAATCAATTCCAAACGGTTTTCAACCACTTCTTCGAGCTTGTCAATTGAGCCAATATGAGGATTGGCATTTCCGCTTGGCTGAAATGCGCCAATACCCATATTTCTAAAGCTACAATTTTTATAATCGCCAATTTGTCCAGCTCCCGATTCGTGGAGCGCATCTAACACTTTTTGTGTAGCATCAATTGGGCAAAAAGTAGTAATTTTGCTTAAAATTTGTCGTTTTGGTGCAAGAATTTTGCAGTTTTTCAAACCTAATTTTTCAGCAATCATCGTATTTACACCATTTTCAAAAACATTGTCGAGGTTGGTGTGAATGGCATAAATCGCCACATCATTTTTAATGGCAGCGATAACGGTTCGCTCCACGTAATTTTTTCCATTGAATCTTTTCAATCCTTTAAAAACAATCGGATGGTGCGCCACAATAAGGTTACAACCTTTTGCAATTGCCTCATTTACAATGTCTTCTGTACTATCCAAACAAATCAAAACGCCTGTACATTCTACATTTAAATCACCTACAATAAGCCCAGAATTATCGTAACTTTCTTGGTATGCTGTTGGCGCAATATATTCTAAATATTGAGTTATGTTTTTTATCTTAACCATTTTGCAAAAATAAGCATTTTTTTAATATTTATAAAAAAATATTGCGTTGTAAGGGCAACTTTAGTTGTACTATAGATTTCCAACGTAGCGTGTGCGACCAAAGTCGTCCTTACTTCAAAACCTACGCAAGCTCAAAAAATCAACGGGCAAATCCGTTTTCCCGTACATCGCCATGTCTGCCAAAATTTCACCAATCACAGAAGCGAACTTAAAGCCATGTCCACTAAAACCACAAGCGAAGACAACTCGTTGATTGTCAGGTAAAAAATCAATGATAAAATGCTCATCTGGCGAATTAGCGTAAAGACAAGTTTTGACCGCCAAAGTATCGCCATTGGCACTCGGAATGTATTTTTCTAAGACATATCGAAAATCAGCTTCGTCGGCTGCACTGATATTTCTATTTACTTGGTCGGGATTGACTACTGCACCATGATGGTGTGCGCCCAATTTCAAACCCAATGCACCAGAAACGCTTTCTTTTTCTACAATTGGCATTCCATAATACAAGCCTTGTTCGACATCACTGACAAACCAGCAAGGGAAATTGCCAAGTTTGAAGGCTTCCCAATCGTCAGGGCGAACCCAACCTAAGATTTGCCGTGTAACTTTTAAAGGAATTTTTAACGCTGATAAAAGTTGATTTGTCCAAGCACCAGCTGTAAAAACGATTTTATCCGCAGTATAAATTCCCTTTTCGGTGCTTACTTGAACGCCCTTTTCCATTGCTTCCCAAGAAACAACTTTTTCTCTCGCTTTCGCTACAGTTCCCATTTTGATTGCCTCTTGCAACATCAAACGGATACATTTTTCTACCAATAAAAAACCAGCTTCGGGTTCAAAAAGACATTGCCAATCGTTAGGGATTTCGCTAAATATTGGATATTGTTTTTTTGCAAAATCCATTTCTAAAATATCCAATTTTAAGTTGTATAATTCAGCGGAAGCCTTTGTATTTTCGAGTAATTCATCACCTTTTGCACCAAAATAAACAATTCCTGTTTCGTGATAGACTTTTTCTGCTGTTTTTTGTTCTAAATCCGCCCAATTTTGATAAGCCCGCAACAACAGCGGAACATAATCAGGATGCTCAAAATAGGCTTTGCGGATAATGCGACTTTGACCACCATGTGCGCCATTGTCATGGATAAAATCAAATTGTTCTAACACCAAAACCTTCGCACCACGCTGTGCCAAATGATACGCCGCAGCTGCGCCCATTGAACCACCGCCAACAATGATAGTATCAAAATGTTGTATTGAATTATTGGTTTGCATTTTCTTTTTTCATTAAAAAATAATAAACAGGTACGCCCAATAACACTAAACCCAAGCCAGGCCAAGTGTAGTTTGGCTTATATATCAACAAAGGAATACAAATACAAAGTGTAAGCACAAGGTATAAAATAGGTATAACGGGATAGCCAATTGCCTTGTAAGGACGTTCCGCATCGGGATATTTGCGGCGCAATTGAAAAACTGCCAAGATTGCTAAAGCATAAAACAACAAAACTGCAAAAATCACATAATCTAATAAATCACCATAACGACCACTCAAACACAATACACAACACCATGCACACTGGTACCAAAGTGCTTTTGCTGGTACGCCAGCAGCATTTAGCTCGCCAGCAGCTTTGAAAAAAAGTTTGTCTTGTGCCATAGTGTAAAAAACTCGAGCAGAAGTCAAGATAAATCCATTGTTGCAACCAAAAGTGGAAATCATAACGATAATAGCAATGAGCGTAACACCGAAATTTTCGCCAAAAATACCTTTTGTAGCTTCTACGCCAACCCTATCGGCTTCTGCAAAAGCAATGCCTTCAATGGGCAGTACTCGTAAATAAACCAAATTGGCTAATATATAAATGCTTATAACAATAGAAGCACCCAAAAATAAACTCAATCCTATATTGCGCTTTGGATTTTTGATTTCTCCTGCAACAAAAGTAATATTGTCCCAACCAAAACTCGAAAAAACAGAACCGACACTTGCAATAGCAACAGCCGACATAATGCCCCACCAACCAGTAATAGGTGTTTTTTCAACCAAACCATTGTTCATTTGAAGTTTTTGAAAATTAAAAGCATCACTCCAATTGGCATCCCAAAAACTACTTTCTCGCACTAAAAATGCACCACAAAGAATCAATAAAATCAATCCTGCACCTTTTGCAAGTGTAAAAATCAATTGTACAATTCGTCCAGTTTGAACGCCTCTTGTATTGATATAAGTCAAAAATACAATCATTACAATGGAATTGAGCTGTGCGGCACTGACTTTAAACGCACTCTCGGCACTCCCAATAAGGTAATTTTTTTCTCCTAAAAAAGGAAAAATATAAGCTGCAAATTTTCCGAAGGCAACGCCAATGGCAGCAATCGTCCCAGTTTGAATGACCACAAAAAGCGTCCATCCATATAAAAAAGCAAACAATTCACCAAAAGCTTCTCGCAAATAAATATACAAACCACCAGCCCGTGGATACATCGCTGATAGTTCTCCGTAACTTAGTGCCGCAGAAATCATCATAACGCCTGTCAGAACCCATACTAAAATCAAGCCGCCTGCGCTGCCTACATTTCTCGTGATGTCTGCACTGACAATGAAAATTCCGCTTCCGACCATCGAGCCAGCAGCAAGTAAAGTGGCATCAAGTAGCCCAAGTGAACGTTTAAAATCTGACATATTTTTTAATTTTATTAATTTGATTCTCTAAAAAATTAGCACCTTTAAATCATTTAAGTCATTGTAAATCAAAGACTTACGGCTGTATTTTGACTTATCGACTTTCAGTTTATCTGACTTACGACTTAAAGACTTCTTGACTTAGGACTTTTAACAATTTACGACTGATTTTTGACTACTACAACGCATAACCAACATTCACCGCATTTACAAGTCCTAAATTCGGGTGAATACTCGAAGCGATGTCAATTTTGATATTTTTCGCCTTGTAACCTAAGCCAAAAGAGGGCATAATGGGGGAAGATTGCGCACCTGCACGAATCGTAAAACTTTTGGCAACATTGTATTCTATACCGCCTTTGAAACGAATAGTTTGAGAAAGGTATTTCTCTGTTTCTGCACAAAAACGAACCTTTTCAGATGGTGCATAACAAAAGCCCAAATGTAGTGCTGTTTCTGTATTTTCAACCGTTGTAATTTTAGAGTGTAAGATGTTTTTTACCCAAAAACCAAACGAAAATTGTTTGTTTAATGCGCTATAAAGCCCTAAATCAGCATCTACAATGCCTTTTTTGCCATAAGTATTCAAATCCAATTGAGAAAAATGAAGGCGTGTAGCAATATCCAACTTTGAAAATAAACGCCTTCCATACATCAATCCAACGCTGTACCGTTGAAAATCAGGAACGCCATTGTACTGAAGCGCAATGCCCAACGCACTATTTTTCTTTTTGATTAAAGCTCCTGCGTGGAATAAGTTAAGTTCAGAAAGTTGGAAACGGTTTTGCGCACCAAGACTTAACATTGTTTTGTAATTGTCTTTTGCAAAAAGAGCTGGATTACCCAATATACTTTGCTCTGATGACAAGGTTGTGCTGTTTCCGCCCAATGCAGCGGCGGCTGCACTCACAAGGTTCATATTACTTTGTGCTGTTGCAAAAGAGGATATGAAGAGGGAAAAGTAAGCGATGTAATATTGTGTTTTTATCATTGTAAAAATATGCAGATTATTTTTATTTGCCAATAAGTTTTTTGTATTCTTCAAGCTGACGTTTCAACGCTTCATTTTCCTTCTCTTTCAATTCTATTACTTGTTTATTTTGTTCTATTACTTGTTTGTTCTGTTCTATTACTTGTTTATTTTGCTTAATTTCTTCATCTTTTTGTTCGATAGTATCGTGTAAGTCAGCAAAATCACTTTCAATATCGTCTTCCATATTCATTTTTCTACGCATTTCTTCGTCAGCAATTGCTCTTGTTAGGCGATTGACCATTTTTTGTAACAGTGGATCATCGTCTATTAATTCATAATTCAAAGAATGTTCGTCACTACTTTTAAAAGTCTGGTTAAAAATACTTAATACTCTTTCAACTCTTGTCTTAGTTGGTTCTACTAATCTCGGAATTTGAATAAAATAACTTTCGTGCGTCAAAAGTTTGATAAATTCTTCTGTATGAGCATAATCAGCACTTTCATTATTGACCAAATCATGGAAACAAGGTTTTGAATAAAGCACTGCGGTTGGTGTTTTATTCAATTGAAAACCAAGTAAATAAATTGTGATTATTTCTAATGGGCGTTTTCTTTCTTTTCCATTAATGTCAATAATTGTATCTTCTTTTTGATAATTTTCGCCTAAATATCTTCTAAAACGTATTGCATTTGTGTTACGTTTTGTTTTTTGTAGCTCAATCAATACTTTTTTTGTCTGCCCATCAGCTTGTTTAATAATGGCAGCAAAATCAATTCTATATACCCTAATGGTCTTCGTGTCTTGGGTGTTTTCGCTAATGGTTTCTTGCGGTTGAAAACTTAGTTCTGTTATCTCAACATTCAAAATAGCGGATAGCAAACCCTTAGCAATGTCCAAATCTTCCATTAAGTATTTGAACACTATATCATATATTGGATTAGCGATTGTCATAAGTATCAATATATTATTTTAAAAATAAGTATTTCACTGAACAAAGTTACTATTTTTTTTTAAAAATTACATTTATTTCCGTTCATACTGAGCCATTTTTCTTTTTCTTCGTAGTTTGGCATTACATCTGACACGACTTTCCAGAAGCGGTCAGAATGATTCATTTCCACCAAATGCGACAATTCATGTACAATCACATAGTCAATTACATCATCTGGTGCAAAAAGAAGGCGTGAAGAAAGGTTGATATTGCCATCACGAGAACAAGAACCCCAATTGCTATGATTGTATTTGAGGTTTATACTTTTTATATTTTTTTTGAAATAAATGGCGTTCCATTCTTTGACTCTACGGCTGATTTCTGGCAAAAAATCACCAGATACGACTCTACTCAACAACTGTGAAATGGCTTTTATTCTGTTTGCTTCATTGTCATGTTGGCTTAAATTCAATGTAATAGTATTGTTTTTAATGCGTGCGGAGTGGTTTTTTTTATCTTCTAAATAAATATCCAAATAATAGCGACGAGTACCGACTTCCAAAACATCACCTGTTTGATAGGTTTTGGATTCAAATTTTTCTAAAAAATTATCTTTTTTCTGATTGATTTTATTGAGCCATTCGTGTAAGCGTTTGAATTGTTCACGCTCTTGCTCGGGTGTCAGCATGATGGGCATACGAACATTAACACCGTCTTTGACTACTGAAAAACGGACGCTCCGACGGCGTTCTCTGATTACTTCTACTTGAATTTTCGTACCGTCAATCTCTACAAATATTTTTTCAATTATTGGTTTCATTCTTCTAAAACGTCAAAAATTTCGTCTAATTCGTCATAAGATTTTACGCCAACTTTTTCTTCCTCTCCGCCTTTGAGCGAAATTCCAGCTGGTTCTAAAGTGCTAATAATTCCACTGAGTTGGGATGCTGAAAATTTTAAACTCAAAAAAACGACGTATTTTTGACAAGCTCTTTGGAGTAGTTCTACCGAAAACGCTTGACTTTTCACAATGTCCGTCCAGCTGATGTTGTTTTTTTCAAAATCTAATAAAAGCGCATCACTTTGCGCTCCAAAATGTTCAATATTTTGCCAAATTTCAGCGGCACTTGTTGTTTTTTCAACAATTATTTCTCTAAAAATTTTTGTTTTTGTTCTTAAAAAATCAGTATTCGCTTGCGAAAAAAAGCTCAACTGCACTGCATTTAAACCAATATTGTCAATTGAATCGGCAATTTCCTCAGTACTTTGCATACCAAATTCACCCAATATCTGAGGGCCTTCTACCCATTCTTTGATGGCTTTAACGACCAAGGGTTGAACAAAATTTTCATCGGCATTGTCCAAACAAAAACCTAAAAACTGAACTTCTTTTGCTGCAAAATATCGGGCATCGGTCAGATTAGCAATGCCACTTGTTTTTATATGAATTGACA
This sequence comes from Saprospiraceae bacterium, assembly GCA_043777755.1. Classification (GTDB taxonomy): domain Bacteria; phylum Bacteroidota; class Bacteroidia; order Chitinophagales; family Saprospiraceae; genus CANHEE01. The sequence goes on along the minus strand of JAYWHK010000074.1, from coordinate 38,414 downwards.
TGGTTGAATGAGTTTGAATAAGTTGAATAAGTTGAATAAATAAAAGCTAAGAAGTTTGGCTGACCAAATTTCTTAGCTTTTATTTATATTTTTGAGAGATTTTTACTTATTTGCCTTTTTCTGAACCTGTCCATTTTTGGACATTAGGGCATTGTCCTTTGAGTTTTGAATCAACAGTCAAATACGTGCCGCCAACTTTTTGCAACAACCAATCGTTGGTATATTTATTTTTTTTCATATCCATGGTTGCTTGTTGGATTTTATTGTAATCTTGTTTCAAATTTGCCTTGTGCGGATCGGTACGGGTAATCAAACGAGCAACACGGTAATGCGTTTCGCCAAATGGTGTACGGAACTCAATAACTTTTGAATAATCACCAATTTTGATGCCTTCAATGGCAAAATAAATATCTGGGTCGAGGTCACCAGTTTCATAAAATGTATTTCCACTTGCTTGATTGACCATACGTCCATCATTATGGTAGCTTTGAACACTTTTATCAGAAAAATCCTTTACAGCACGAGAAAAATTCAATTTTCCAGCCGCCAATTGCGTACGGACAGAATCTAAACGGGCTTTTGTTTGAGCTTGGTCTTCAGCTGTAATTTCTGGTTTTATCAAAATATGGCGTGTATGAATCGTATTGCCTCTGCGTTCCAACAATTCTATCATGTGAAAACCAAATTCGCTTTCTACGATGTCGGACAACTCGTGAAGCTCTAATTTGTAAGCGGTTGCCTCAAACGCAGGAACAAAAGTTCCACGTTTTGCCCAGCCCAAATCACCGCCAAGTCTTCCCGAAGAAGGGTCGTCAGAATATTTTGTAGCCAATTCTGCAAAATTTTCGCCTTTTTTGATGCGTTCTTTGATGTCAAGAAGTTTGTCCTTAGCGATTTTCTTTTGGACAGCGTTCACTTTTGGAATCATCACTATTTCGCTGATTTCTACCTCAGAATTAAAATAAGGCAAACTATCACGGGGAATATTTTGGTAAAAAGCCTCTACTTCTGAAGGTGTCACGTTGATACCTTCCGTAATTTTCGACCTCATACGTTCTGATTGTTTTTTAGAACGCAAATCATCACGGAAAGATTCTTTTACTTCCGCAACGGTTTGTCCGTAATAACTTTCAAATTGCGTCACATCATTGTTCATTTGACCCAGAATTTGGTCAATACGAGTAGCCAATTCTGCTTCTACTTCTTCGTCTGTCACCAAAACACTATCTACTTTTGACTGGTTCACCAACAAAGCATTGAGCATCAAATTGTCTAAAATCATACACTTTGCATTGGGCGGAGCTTCGCCGTTGCGCTGCGATTTCATATAACTGTATTGGTCTTCAATCTCAGACAAAAGGATTGTTTCACCTCCAACGGTACAAACAATCTTATCTAAAAGCTCTTTTTGAGCAAAAACACTAAGGTTTAAAAGGGTAAAAATCGTAATGAATATTTTTTTCATAAATTGTATATAGGATGGGTCTTATTGTGTAAAAATCTGGATAGAATTAGAACTCATTTCCCTTTTGAAAAGGTTTTCACGGTTATCATCCATTAGTTTTTGTTTTCTTTGATGTAAAATAAAAGTTGTCGCTTGGTCACGAATGTATGCAAAAGGCGCATAATCTCTCTTTCTTTTAACGCCCAAAACCCTTAAAAAGTAGTAATATTGGTCGTCTTTACGGGTAGATTCACCTGTTGAAGGGTCTTCTGAGTCTATTGTACCTTTCGGAAGTTCTGCGGCAACACTTTCGGCTTTGTACCACATACTGTCCACCATCATATAAGTAGTAGCATATTTGCTGGCGTAATCCATGAGTTTTGCACGGTCTTCTTTGCGATTTTCGTCCCACCATTTTTCAACATCTTTGACGTTTGGTGCATTTTTACCAATTTTTAATAAATAACAGCGAATCAAAGGCGTTTCTAATTCATATTGGTCTTTGTTTTTTTCATAAAAATCTTTTAATTCTACTTCAGTTACCAATGTATCAAGGCTTTTTTGCACCAATTGCTCTTGATACGCATTCAAAATAAGCGATGTACGGTAATCTCGAACAAGTTTGTCAATCTCCAAATCTTTTGGAATGTTCATTTCTGCTTCGACCATCATCAGGTTGTCTTTGACCCAACGGGACACAAAAGCGTTGATGATAGCGGAACTATCCTCAGAAGTCATACCTTCGGGAATCATGCCTTCGAGTGCTGACATTTTCAATTCTTTGTCTTTGACTTTGGCTAAAACCTTGTCATTTTTAACTTTTTCTTCTATGTAACTGCATGATTGGCAATAAATTAAAGCCAGTGCGCAGCTAAAAAAAAGTAATTTCCTCATTGTTAATTTTTCCTGATTTTGATGAAAATAATGAAAAAATGCTCCATTCTAAATGCTAATTTATTTCATTATTCGTAGTGAATACTTAATTTTGCGCTGCAAAGTTATCATTTTTTTAAAAGAAACAGTATGAATAAAGAGTTATTTTCAATAAAAAGGGTTGTATGGTTGAAAAATGAAAATAAAACAATGCTATGTTACCATAAATATTTGGGCTAAATTAATTAATATTATTTTATTCTAAAATTACAACCTTTTCTCTAAATACAGCTTTATTTTCTTTTAAGATCTGTAAAAAATAAATGCCTTTTGGAAAATTTTGAACACCTACTTCATCATTTTGTAAATCATTTTGTAATAAGATTCTTCCTTGTACATCGCTGATAATCAACTGACTGTGTTGTAGTTTTTCTTTGTCGTAAGAGAGGTATAGGTAGTCAGATGTAGGGTTGGGATAAATTTTGAAATCAGTTTTTTCATTCAATTCTTCACTGGCTACACTGTTGCAAAGTGTAGCTGCTGCGCCCAATCTAAAATACGGAAAATTCGGAATCGTTGTATAGTTTTTAGTCGGTAACTTAAAACCTCGTTGCTTAACATTACAAGCCTTTCCTTTTTTATCGGGGTTTTCTATGACATGATAATAAATAGAAGTACTCGGAATTGTGATGTATATTTTATTGTCAGGAGCTAATTGTGCTAAAAAAAAACGAGTACCAAATCCATTATAAGTAACATTATCATGAATTGCTACGGTATCTACAGTTGAAAATACATCATCAGCTTGTAAATCATATTGGTATATTTTGGAATAGGCAGACACGTAAAGATATTTAGAGTTTGGCGATATGGCAATACCGCCAGCATACATGGTATCTGTTTTGTATTGCCAATGCTGTTGATTGCTCAATTTCCCACTACATCTATCAAAATCAAATACATCCGCGTAAATACCTCCATGAATTATATAACCATTAAAACGAGTATATTTAGTGCCATCAGGAGAAAATACTGCTTGCCCTAATCCTCCATTAGCACCTTGAGGAAAAGTTTGTTTTTCTATAAGTTTTATCCCATCGAATGATAATAAAAAAATATTGTAATTTTTAGTATCAAAATCAGCTACAATAATCCACCAATCCTCGCCATTCCCATGCCGACAGGCAGTAATTTTCCCAGGGTCAATAAATTTACCTAATAACTTTTGATTTTTTTCTATTACTTCACCTTTCCTATCATTTTTACTCATATCAACAAGGCTGTAGTAAAGATTTTCACCTTTATACTCACCAAACTCTCCAACTATATCTAAAATAATAGAAGAATGAATTAAATAGTATAAGTTATTACTTTTAGGTTTGGGCAAAATAATAGAACCACCAGCATTGATAGAGCCGTATTTCTTTTCGTTTTCTGAATCTTTTCCAGGGTTAAGTCCTTCTCCATTTTTCATAGGTTGGTGCGTTTTATCTGCAATGTAAATACCATTCGTATAGAATAATAATTTACCTGATGTATCTGAAATCGATGCTATATTACTACGAAAATACATATCAGTATACTGAAAATAGGATTTGGCTGGTTTAAAGTTAAAATTAATAATACTATTGCCCCATACACTGTCTATACCCGTACCATTATTCTTACTACTATAACCAATTAGCCATTGATAATCTCTTTTCGTATCAGTTTGTGCTAAAAGTGTAATAGAACTTAGTAATAAAAAGAATAAAATTGATTTTTTCATAGTACAAAAAAAGAAGTCCAAGTAGCCATAATGGCTACTTGGACTATAATAAAATTAACGAATTATTGATATTTTAACACTTACAACATCGCCTGTTTTCTCAATTAAACGGCAATAATAGACCCCATTTTGCAAATAATTTACATTGATTGGCGTTTTTTGCTCCTGAATTACCATACTTTTTACCAAACGACCATTCATATCAAAGATTGAAAGCTCGGCAATATCATTTGTCTTTTTTTCTAAAATAATATTACCGTCAGTAGGGTTAGGATAAATCTTAACTGATTCATAATTACTACGTTTGGTCTTAAATAAAATTTCCTCATTGCAACTTGTTTCTCTCTCAAAACTATATTTATCAGCATTATGCCAAGTTAGCATCGCCCTTGCAGTTTGCACAGCTTCACCGCCCACAGCATCGCATTGATTGGCAACACTTTCTAAAATGTAGATGCTTTTCTCCTCTAATTGTTTGTCTTCTGCAAGCAATTGAGCAACTTGTATTTTCTGTACTTCGAGAAGATTTTGTTCATGAATTTGCTCTACTGTGATGTGATTGAGGCGTTCTTGCAAAGCCAAAAGTGATTCCATGCTTTCTTTTTCTGTCCGTAGCGCAGTATTGTTCAATGCCTTATAGCTTTGTTCCAGTGCTACTTCCAAATTTCTTATTTCTTCTATCAATGTAGGGACTTCTTCGCCTTCCGCTAATTTATCAAGAATATTGCTCAATTTTTCTTTTTGTGCCGCTATAGTTACTTCTATTGCTTTTTGTTCTTCTGATTTATAGGATTTGATGTAATCAAAACTTTCTTCTACCCCTACAAAAGTAGCAATAGGGCTATTCTTTGCTTCCTCAAAAAATATTTGAGCATCTATGTCTTTTTCAGCCAATGAAGGTTGCACTTGTAGTTTCTTGTACAAGTTTTTTTGCAATTGCCAAGAAGTAATTGGATTTAATTCGTCCTTGCTTAATCCCTTGAAAAGTAATTGGTCTAAAGCATTAATACTCGTTGTAGGTTTCATTGAAATGCAATGAGTAGAAGCGATAGTACATTTCAAAGAAGCACCTTTTTCTTCTTGAAACCAATCCGTCCCTATTGGGACATTGGGCAAACTAATTTTGGAAGGGAATAAAGGCGTTCCTTGTGGTGTTTCTACTAAAATTTGATTTTTAGTAATGCCTTGTATAAAATTATCATCATTAATCGCATCATTTGTAGCACTATTTCCGAGCCATTCATTTCCTCTATGCCCTTGTCCGCCTATAAGTGGATTGGGCGCATTGGCATTGATTTTTCTCAGCCAAAGACCTCTGTCGTGATTGCCAAAAAGAGTACCTATCAAGCCATCTGTAATGTCATTTAGACCTCGTACTTCCATTCCTGTATGCAATTCATCTGTGCTATTACAGCAATAAAGGTTATTAGGAGCATTTTGCATAAATAAGCCAACTGTTTCCGCTGTATTGAGTGGGTCATTGGGCGTACCCAATCCTTTCACAACTCTATTCGCTACTATGTTACATGACTCAGAATTAATGATATTGATACCATCAGTGAAAAGGGTATTGACTGAACCTGTTCCTTTGCGGCTACTATTAATCGTAATGTCTTTGTTATTGTGTATGGTAATATTTTTGCAATTAGCCAAACGAATACCATAAGCAATGTTAGACATTTGTAGTATATTTTCCCTAATGACTAATTCGGAAGAAGATGTTGCACCGCAATTGTTTAACCAAATGCAAGAAGCTGTTGTAGGAGATTTGGAACTACAGGTAACATCATTATTTAAAATGTACTGAGTTGGTGTTTGATTTAAATAAATACCCCGTGTTGTGCAATTTATGCTATTATCATTGATATTTCCAATGTTAATAGTACCATCAGTATTGACCGTACTTGTTAAAAACTCACCACTAATCGCATTACTTACAGGATTCATCGTATTATTCCTTACATTTAATAAAGAGTTTTTTGCATAAATCCCGTTTGTACAATTGTTAAAAGCGGTATAACCAGTACCCATACCTACGACATCAGTAGTAATTCCAGCCAAAGTTGCCGAACTATGAACAGCAAAACCTTGTATCGCTTGCCCTACTGTATAATTAGCCGTAGGCAAAACGTTTTTAAACTCCACACCATGGGTAAAAATGCTTGTATTTTCAGCAATAATACCATTCGTAGCACCATTAATACTTGCATAGACCGTACCTGGCAATGCTGACCTTCCAATATTGACAGGTGTTTGCAATACGCTTGTCCTTTTAAACCAATAAGCTGCATAAGTAGTAGTCCATTTTGAAGGAATAGGCTGCCCAGAATACGGAGCTTTTAAAGAATTGTTTAGTGCATTGTGGACATTAAATAATACCTCAAATTTCTTCAAAGAAATAGCATTAACGCTGCCATCAGTATAAATATCAACATAGTTCTTAGAAAAAACATTATTGGTAATGGTTGCCGAAACTTGATTGTTTAATTTTATTGCAAAATGCGCATCTTCTACTCGTGGGCAATTGGTCATTCTGATAGTACTGCTGGCAAGAGCTTCAATGCCTTTCCACATTTGGTTGCAAGAGTAGAATCTACACTTATCAAAGTTAACATTTACGCCCGCAGCAATTTCTATTTTTGAACCAGTTGCCATAACGAAATTGCAACTCGAAAAATTATAATTTTTATCTATTATCAAATTTCCTGTAACAAGAATACAGCCAGTATTAGCATTAGAAAAAGACGAATTATTTAATTTAAAAATTGCAGTAGAAGATAGTAATGTATTTAATTGTCCAGCAACAGGAGCAATAGTATAACTTGTAGTTGGAGAGCATGCACAGTCTGGTTTACAAGACTCTAATTTTATATCAGTTGTATTTGCTCCTCCAATAATGACAGTACATTTTTGAGAAGATGTTGCTTTTAAACTAATATTTAAAATAGTTCCGTTAGGAACTGTATTCATTGGTTTAAGGATTAATTTACCCTTAGCACAAAATGGGTTTGGTTGATTAGTACTATTTAACTGAACGTTCCATACTCCTTGTGGATTAAAAGAGCCACCAGCTACGGAATAACCGTTTGGAATAGTAGCTTGAATAGCTAAATCTCCTTGTTGACTATTAGTACTGCATATAGAATATTCAATTTCAATATTATCATCTATACAATTACTCAATATTTTAGATTGAATACTTAGATTTACATCATATTCAGATATTTTAATATCATCAATATTAAAATAAACATACTTTTGAGCATTGGCAGAAATTAATAAAGCTACAACATCTTCACCTACTGTGTAATCAAAAGAAAAATTGACAAATGTACTATTTTTAATAAGTACTGTTTTTACAATTTTAGCGTGTTCTACACTACCCGCACCGCTTCCATAAATCTTACTTACAAATGAGAATAACATTTCGGGCAGAAGAGCTATACATTCAGGGTTTACTCGTGCAATAAAATCTACCTTAACTTTTGTATCTTTTTTTAAAACCCTACATAAGGGTAAATAAAAACCTTCGGAAGAAAATTTTTTATTTTTATCATAACCCGCCCAAAAACCTAAATATTTGTCTTTTTGAGGAGCGGTAATACTTTGTTTTATTTTATCTTTATCACAATAATCTATATAATTAGTACCCAAAGTCAATAAATCAATGGTATTTACGCCCTCTGTATTATGCATAATAAAAGGATTTTCATTACAAAAATCTTTAGTACTGGATAAATAATATCGAGCCTCAAAGCTGCTAGTGAAATTTTCAAAATCACCAAAACACGTCAGATTGCAATTAGAGGTAGAACAACATGAGCTCAAATTTTTATCTATACAAACAATTTTAAGTTTAGCATTAACACATTCATTGTTATCAAGATTAGTTAGTTTATAATTGATAAACCACTCTCCTCTATTTTTAATTGTATAACTGATAGTAGAATTGGGTGTTGTAATGCTAACATTTTCTAAACCATCAGTATCCCAACTCACTATTTCTAATTTGTAATTTGTTGGAAAAATATCATTAAAAACTACGTTTAAACTTCCTTTTTGCGCAATCGAGGTATAGATTGTAGGGTCGCAGTCATCTAATGCTATTATATTAGAAGGAGTACAAGTTGGGGTTAAAGTTGTTTTATATCCAAGTGCACAAATTATTTTTGACTCTTGGGTAGTCAAGACTCTCCTTTTAGTATTGTTTGGCAAAATTGGATTCATTACAAAAGGTGGCGATGAAGGGTCGCATTTTATGCCAAGATGAGATAAGCCATTATTTGTATTTTCATGACAACTAATAGGGGCTATTTCGTTACCCGATTTATCTTTGAACCAAATATTAGATTGGCAATTATTACTTAAATTTGTATTTATTTCTTTTGGGTTAAACAGATGATTTGTACAGCAATCTTTTGTAGAAGATTGTATAGATAGATTATTTTGGGAATTTTTATTGAATAAAAACTTATCCCAAGTTGTAAGAACTCCAGTAGAAGGTAAATTTAATGGATGAATTGCTGTTGAAAATCCTAAAATATGCAATGCTTCATGTAATACAAGTGAATATAAATCATGCCAATTTGTAGTCAAAGGAGTCGTGTCATTGTGCCACTTGCCATCGAATAATGAATTTAAAGTAATTGTGCCAAGAGTTTTTTTCTCATACAATTTACTTCCAAGAAATGTTAAAAGCATCGTAGATTGTTGGATGCCACAATTATTAATTGGATAGTACAATGATGCATTTCCAAGTACATCGTCGTCTAAATATGCTTTTTTTATCTCAATACGGGCTTTAACGTTTGGTACATTCAATACAACCTTGTCTTCAAGATATTTGAATACACTGCAAATTGTTAGTTCTTCGGCTTTAGTAAAAGCTCCACTAGCAAAGGAAATATCAAATTTTGTTAGAGTACAATCGTTAGTAGATAATGTATTTGACGATGACGTTACTTTAGCCGAAAGTTCTTCTTCGCTGTAATAATTGCCAAAATTATCTATAAATTTAGGCTCCGCTGGTACAGTGGCTTTTTTGTATATGCCACATTGATAAAGGTTTTGAGCCACTACTATAGTAGGAATAGTAAAGCATAAGTGTAATAATAAAAAGAAAATTAATTTCTTCATGTGCAAAAACGTAGTTTTAATTAAAAAATAATGGTTAAAAACGCTTTTTACAAAAAATAAAAAGCGCAGGTTCTTTTTGCATAGTACAGGGTTACTCCATAACCTCAACAATAGCAAACGAACGCCTGCGCTTGTCTATATGTAGAGATACGATATAGCAAAGTCAGGCGCATCGCTGTTGCTACTGTTGTTGATTGTTTAAAAGATTGGAGTATTTTGTACTACAACAAACAGTATGTTACAATGCGAAACGCAAATAATTAAACTAAAAACCTCAGCAAACACTAAGGCAATACAAAAATAGTATTTTGTGCTGAATGTGACAAGAAAAGAGGATTATTTTTGAGTGGTTTTTTTAAATAAAAACTATTAGGTTTGCCAACTACAATTATAAACTAAAAAAAACGATAAAAATTTGACTAATCATAAAAATAAACGTACCTTTGCACCTCGAAAACGAAAATGTAGAAATCACTTAGCTCATTAAAAGTAGTGTTTGCGACGCTTAGGAATGTTTTAAAACGCTATAACTATTTGATTATCAACCGCTTTTCAATTATTTAATTCAGTTAAATTTTCATACAACAATGGACGCAATTAAATTTGTGCAAGAGCAAATGTTGAAAAAACCTGACTTTCCTAAGTTCAAAGCAGGTGACAACATTACCGTAAATTATCAAATCAAGGAAGGTGAAAAGACCCGTATCCAAGCATTTAAAGGCGATGTTATTCAAATCGCTGGCGAAGGTTTAGGTAAAACTTTCACTGTTCGTAAAATTTCTAACAGTATCGGTGTTGAGCGTATATTCCCTTTCGCTTCTCCTTTTATTGACAGCATTATGCTCCACAAACGTGGTAAGGTGCGCAAGGCTCGTTTGTTCTACTTACGTGGTTTGGTTGGTAAGAAAGCTCGTATCAAGGAATTAAGAGATAGATAAAATGATTTTATCATTTTATCTTTAATATAAAAAAAGTTCTAAACTTTGCCATGGCAAAGTTTAGAACTTTTTTTATAAATATAATTTTTTTTTCCACCTTCATCTAAAAAACGGTTCAAGAAACCAACCTTTTTGTTAAAAACATCATTCTTAATAAATTATTAATTTACTTTTGTTTCAGCTTTTTACTAAAACTAAATTTTATGATGAACAAAAAGATTTTTTACCTAATTTTTTCTTTTTTAAATGTTTTTTTATTGGAAAAAAACATAGCACAAGTTGTTATCAACGAATATTCTGCTGCCAATTACAACCAATTTTTAGATAATTTTGGTGGAACAGAAGATTGGATTGAGTTGTACAATACCAGTGCAAAAACGGTTGATGTTAGCGGTTATTACCTCAGCGACAATGCCACAAAACCTAAAAAATGGCAGTTCAAAGATTCTTCTTTTATCGCTCCAAAAGGTTTTTTGCGTGTTTGGTGTTCTTCTCGTGATATTTCTGACCCTAAAACTGGGCATTATCATACGAATTTCAAACTGACTCAAACCAAAAAGACCAACGAGCGTTTGGTGCTTTCTGATAAAAACGGAAAAGTCCTTCAAGACATCGTTGTTACAGAAACAATGTACCATCAATCTTGGTCAAGATTCCCTGACGGTGGCTCAAAATGGATGATTAATATTGCTCCTTCGCCTAACGACAGCAATAAAGTAAAAAAATTCTATAAAGCTTTTGCTGAAAAGCCAAAAGTAGATGTTGCTGGTGGTTTTTATGACAAAAATCAAACTATCAAATTAAGTACAACAGATACAAGTTTGGTGATTCGTTACACCTTGGACGGGAAAGAACCAAAAGCAACTTCGCCAATCTACAAAAATCCAATTTTGATAGATACTGTAAAAGTATTAAAAGCCCGTTCTTTTAGCAAAGATTCTTTGGTTTTTCCAAGTTTTGTTCAATTTAATACCTATTTTGTCAAAGTTTCACATAGTTTGATAGTCCTTTCTATCACTGGTGATAGCTTAACTTTTTTGGCTACTGGTGCTGGTTCGCCACCTTCTTACAAGCCGCTGGGTTCTTTTGAGTATTTTTTACAAGACAAAACACCTGGTTCAAAAGGTTACGGCGAGTACAATTCGCATGGACAAGATTCTTGGAAAAACAAACACAGAAGTCTTGACTTTGAAATGCGTGACGAAATGGGTTACAATGATGTCATTGGTGAAAAAATCTTCGACTTGAGTACTCGTGAAGAATTTCAAAAGGTAATTCTTCGTGCTGCTGGAGATGACAATTATCCTGCAAACTTAGATGCTCAAAATAAAGGTAGCGCACACATGAGAGATGCCTATATTCAGAATTTGGCAAAACGTGGCGGTCTGAAATTAGATGTTCGCACAGCTCAAAAAGCGATTGTTTACCTTAATGGAGAATATTGGGGCGTTTATGACATTAGAGAGCGTCCTGATGACCACGATTATCCAAAACATTATTACAATCAGGACAAATACAATATTCAGTATATCCAAACTTGGGGCAGTACTTGGGCGGAACACGGCGGGCCAAAAGCATTGTCTGATTGGAATGTTTTGTACAATTATATCTTAAAAAGCGATGTTACGAAAGATTCTGTCTATCAAAACATCAAAGCTCAGTATGATGTAGAGAGTTTGGTGGATTATATGCTGGTAAATACCTTCACTGTTTGTTCCGATTGGTTAAATTACAATACGGGCTGGTGGCGTGGTTTAGACCCAGCTGGCGGACATAAAAAATGGGGCTATACGCTTTGGGATAATGATGCGACATTTGCTTTTTATATCAACTATACAGGAATCAAAGATACTTCTGCAAATGCTTCGCTTTGTCAGCACGAAATTCTGAAAGGTAATTCTGACCCAAAAGGACATGTAAAAGTACTGAATCAGCTCAGAAAAAATAAAGATTTTAATCAATACTACGTCACTCGACAAATTGATTTGCTCAATACTGTTTTTTCAAAAAAGAATATGCTTACATATTTTGACAGTGTTTATAATACTATTAAACCAGAAATGCCTCGCCAAATCGCACGTTGGGGCGGAACGATGACTGGTTGGGAAGCGAATGTCAAGCGACTGCGTAGTTTTATAGACCGACGTTGCGATGCGGTACAAACCAATATCAAACCTTGTTATGGACTGACGGGACCTTACCCAGTGACGCTGGCTGTTGATCAGCCGCAAGTAGTCAAAGAGATTCAGTTTAATTCGCAAGTGATTACGCAATTCCCTTGGTCGGGAATGTATTATGGCGGCATTGACAATAAAATAAGTCTATCCACCAATAATGGAACATCTTATACTTTTGACAAATGGCTTGCGCCAAAATCAAAGTTCAGTACAGACAGTACCAAAAATTTAGCTTACTTTAAGCTAACAGCAAGTGATACAATCCGTGCTATTTTCAAAAAAGTAAGTGTTAGCGTTGATGATAACTTCTTGACCAACAACAACTTGTCTATTTATCCGACAGTTGCCAATACCAATACAACTGTAGAGTTTTTCTTGCCAGAGTCAATGCCTGTACGGGTAGAATTGTTTGACATCAAAGGGCAAAAAGTAGCTAACTTGGCATATCAAATTTTTCAAGAAGGCGACCACCAAGAAACTTTTGACCTTAGCAATTACAATCTTAGCAATGGTCTATACATTATGAAATTCAGTGCTGGAAAATACAGTACAAGTAGCCGAATGTTGATTCAACGGTAGATTAAATTTTTGCATAAAAAAGACCCTCCAAGAGTTAGAAACTTTCGGAGGGTCTTTTTTTAATGAATTTATTTTACTGCACTGGAATATACGTTTCCTCAATCGTTTTTGTAGTGCCACCGATAGACGTATTTTCGTAAGACAAAACCACTTGTTTGCTCGTGAAAGACTTGATGGTATAAGAGCTTGTTCGGCTGATGCCCAAAATGGTTGTTACCAATTTTAAGGTTTGGTCACTGTTTTCGACGCTCCAATTGCCTGTTGTGGTGTTTGGGTCTGCCAAACATTTGTCTGTACCGTAATTGTGTTCGTAAGAGCCACTTGCGCTATAAGTGAACTTGTCATCTGCGGTGCAAGTTGGCAAAACAACGGCTGTTCCGTTTTCTGTCTTGAGGCTCAACTTCCATACTTTATCTTGTAAAACTTCGCTTGCAGTTGGTTCTTCAAACAAAGAACAAGAAGCGAATAATGTAGCGAATAGGGCAAAAAATGCAAATTTTTGAATCATGATTTTTGAAAATTTGGTTTTAAAATAAAAAATTAATGAACCTAAAACGTTCCTCTTTTTTATTTTATCTATTTCAAAAGCCGTTTAACGTCAATTTAGCATTTTTCAAGCGATTTTATAAAGAAATCTTAATTTTTCAAAACATCATTCACTATTTTGCTAACAGTTTTCCCTTCGGTCAAAACCATAAAATGCGTTCCTTTTGAAACTGTATAATCGGCTTTTACATTTTTATAAAAAATGGTGTTGTCACTTGTGCCATGAATATGGTACAGATTTTTCGGTTTTTCGCTACGTTCCCAAGTCATAATCAAACGAGTAGCTTGTTTTAAAAAACGTGGATTTTTATCACGCAACATTCGGTTAAAAGTTTTTCGTTGCTTGTATCGGTCACGCTCGACCAAAGGTTGTGCTACGAATGAACTCCATTTCATAAAAAAACCTGGTACAATTTTATAAATAGGAAAATTTTTCATTCGCTGAAATCGCTTAGGTAATTCTCCTCGACAGCCTGCACTTGCTATCAAAATTACCTTTTTTGCAGGTAAAATCTCAGACAATTCCGTACTCACCATGCCACCCAAAGACACACCAACAAGCGCAAAAGATTGTGTCGTATCTATCATAAGAGCGATGCGTTGTGCATAACTTGGCATCGTTTCGTTTTTGAAAGGAACGGGAAGATTGATTTTGTGAACTTGGAAAGAATGGTCTAACACAAGCGAATCAAATAATCTTGAATCGGCTGCCAAACCATGCAATAAATAAACGTGTTCTATTTTTTGTGCTTTTGAAAAAACAGGAAAGAAAAGTGCCAAAAAATAAAAGTTTTTCAAGTAAGATAGAATTGTTTTTCTTTTAAAAAGCATAACGTAAAATTTTGAGTTATTTCATAAAATAAACATAACTGTTTACCACTTTTGCAATTTTTACCACGGAGAGGTGGAGAACACAGAGTTTGGCAAAAAATTAGCCTAAGGCTAATTTTTTTGCCTCCGTGACCTCCGTTTCTCCGTGGTAAAAATAAAAAATCTTCGATTTTTTTCGACGCTAAACAATTACAAATAAACGCACTTTAAAGCCTGAAATTGTAATAAAAAACAAAAAAGCGAGTGTATTTCATTGAAACACACTCACTTTTATATAAAACCCTATTGTAATAATATCTTATTCGGCAGCTGCCATTCTCATACTGTCGTATTTTGATTTGCGCTCATAAGCACTGCCAATACCATCGTAACGCTTATTTACTTTTGTTTTCAACTCTTTGCGGGCGAAGAAAATACGGCTTTTGACTGTTCCCAAAGGCAAGTCAAGTTGCTCTGCAATCTCTTGGTATTTGAATCCTTCGTAGTGCATCACAAACGGAATTTTGATGCTGTCATCTAAATTCGTAACCATTTGAGTTAATTCTTGCATCATAATGTCAGATTCCGCTGCATTGCGGACTACATTTGTACCCGAATTGATGAAATATTGGTTGTCAGTACTGTCAAAAATGGTATTTGCTTTTACCTTTTTACGATAATTATTAATGAAAATATTTTTCATAATCGTAAAAATCCACGCTTTGAAGTTTGTTCCTTGCGAGAACTTATCACGGTTCACCAAAGCTCTAAATGCTGTTTCTTGTTGCAAATCTTTTGCATCTTCAACATTTTTGGTTAGGTTGTAAGCAAAGCCATTTAATATGCTTGCTAATTGGTCTAATCGGAAGTGAAATTCTATACTTGACATGATATATATGATTGAATAGTAGAGTATTTATATTTTGTTTAATCTTTTATAGGTCAAAGATACAATGATATTAAACAATATCCAAATTCTGTTTAACTATTTTATACTAAAAATAGGTATGAAAACGTAAATTCATACTTAAATAAAATACAAATAATTGATAATCAGTATTTTATACAAAAATCATAGTATTGTAAAATTTATTAAATTTTCAGAAAAAAATGAAAATTGATTATTTTTCAAAAAATTTGTACCTTTGCAGCTTAAACAAACCGTATTTTGTATGAAAAGATTTTTATTAGGATTGGGCTTCGCTTCGCTTTGGGCATCAGCAAGCGTGGTGAACAAATTTGGCTTAGAAGGCAATCAGCCACCTTTATGGATGACCAATTTGCGCTTTATGATAGCAGCATTTTTACTTTTATTGATTGTTCATGGTATTCAGCGTGCGGCTTTTCCGAAAGGTAACGAATGGAAATCCCTTTTGATATACGGCGTACTTAACAATACCTTATATATGTCTTTGTTCATTTATGGACTAAAAGGTGCTTCGGCAGGAATTAGTACGCTCACGCTGGCGATTAATCCAGTATTAATCAGCATTTTGTCTTCTATTTTTTTGAAAAAAGAAATTTCTAAAAATACTTGGATAGGTTTATTTCTGGGTACGTTAGGTATTATTGTTGCTACTTTCCCTTTGCTCCGAAATGCCTATATTTCATTGGAAGGAATGTTATTTTTAGGGGCAAGTATGCTGTGTTATTCTATCGGAACGGTTTATTACACCAGCCAAACGTGGACATTGCCAAAACTCAGCATCAACGCTTGGCAGATTTTTTTTGGTGCAATTTGTATGTTGCCGATAACATTTTTGTTCAATGAGATTAGCACAACAGTTTATACAACTCAATTTTGCCTATCCGTTTTGTGGCTGGTCATTATCGTGACCATAATAGCGGTACAGTTTTGGCTTAATTTATTGAGTATAGATGCTGTAAAAGCATCTTTTTGGTTGTTCACTTGCCCAATTTTTGGATTTATTTATGCCAATATTTTTGTTGGAGAACCAATCACTATTTTTACAATAGCAGGTACAATACTGGTTATCAGTGGTTTGTACATACATCAAAAAACTTAAATAGTTGTATTTTGCAAAAGAAAAAGTAATTTAACAGAATTTTATCAAGTATTTGAACGTTTATTTTTATCTAATATAACATAAATTTTATATTTTTGCGTTTTATTTGTTTATTTCATCAAAAAATAAGTCTTAGGCTTATTTTATAAAATCAAAATCCTATAATTATGAAGCACTTAAAGTTAATATTTGCTTTAGGAGTGAGCGCATCATTCCTTTTTGCTTCTTGTAGCAACGAACCAAAGTTGTTGACAGAAGCTGAAATCACTAAAAAAGTAGCAGAAGCAACTGCCGCAAAAACTAAAGAAGCGGAAGCTAAGTTAGACCAAGAATGTACTGCAAATATGGAAGCATTGACCAATGCCGCAGTAGATTCTATCTTGACAGCAAACGCTGTAGCAAAGTAATTTTTATTAATTAATAATTAATAATTAAAGTAAAAACTTAGTCTTATGTGAGATTAAAACGAAGTTTTAATAAAATTAGTGAAATTAGATTTAATTGTTAAGTTACGATTAGTGAAAATTTGCTTAATTAGATAAAATTCGTGATTAAATAAAATACGCTAAGTTTTAGAAATTTAGAATTAAAAAAGATTAAAAAACCTAAAATTTCGTGTTTCGATTCTTGAATATAGAATTTAGAACCCTGAATTTAAAATTAAATTAAACACAATGAATTTAAAAAATATCGCAATCGCAAGTGTTGCCGTAGGCGGATTCGTACTATTATCGGCTTTTGGTGGCAACAAAATCACGCTTGATGAGCAAATGAAAGCCATTGATGCGGCAGTATCTGAAAATGTAGTTTCTTTTGAAAACAACAAACGTGCAGAATGTAAAGCAATGGCTGTTCAAAAAGCAATTGGTTTGGCAGAAGCTAAAATGGCAGAAGCTGCGGCTGTTCCTGTTAAGAAAGGAATCACAAAAGCACCTGTAAAAAAAGCTGTTCCTACGAAAAAAGCTCCAGTGAAACCTGCACCAGCTCCAACAGTGAAGCCTGCAACGCCAACAGCCCCTAAAAATGCAGAAGAAACAACTGGTCGTCGTAAAGACCCTGCTGCAAACGCACCTGAAACGCAAACAACTGGTCGCCAAGCAAATCCAGCTGCCAATACACAAGAAACGCAAACAACTGGTCGTAGAAGAAATAATTAAAATTTCTCAAAATATTTAATACAAAAAAGCCTCGCTATAATTTTTACATTATAACGAGGCTTTTTTTATTAAAACAATATTTTGATTATTTCTTAGTCAAAACAGCTTTGCTCACATCTGTTTTAGCAGGAGTGCCATAAGTTGCAGTATAATTGATAGTTACTGTTTTTGCAGTTCTATTAAAATAACCAGCACCTTTGAAAGTATTGTTACAAGTTTTGTAATCAATTTTGATAGAGTCACCTTTTACTGTTCCTTCTACAAAATAAGGAAGAATAGCACCAGTTGTAGTATTTTTACATTCGTAAAAACCCAAATCTTGAATACTTACTTTGTTCTCGTTACCAGCACCAGCAATTGCTTGGATTTTAGAAACATATTTTCCTGTAACAGAAGTTCCTTTTGTGTCAAAATCTTCACCTGTGAAATCACCCAACCAAAGCGTGCTTGTAATAACATCACAACGACCATTTCCTGGATCTACTTCGTAACCAGCGTTACATACTGCAATACCATCAACACAAGTACCGTGTACACCAAAGTCTTTGTCCTTACAAGGATCAACTTCGCCACAAGAAACTAAATAAAGTGAAGACATTAAACCGAAAGCTGCGATTGCAGCGAATAACGTTCTTTTCATGATAATTCTATGAATTTTTTTTGGTAATAAAATAAAATTTTCTATTAATAAATAATCTTACCTTTGCGACGGTAAAATTATCTTTACGTCACAAAAGTAATGCTTTATCTATAATATCAAGGCATTTCTTAACTATTTTTTATAAAATTAACGATATTTTAATTATACATGATTGTTTTAACGGGTGCAGCAGGGTTTATCGGGAGTTGTATGCTCCGTTTTTTGAATGACAATGGTCACGACGATGTGGTGATTGTTGATGATTTTTCACGGACTGATAAAGTGCAAAATTATGCTTCTAAAAATTTCATTCAAACAGTAGATAGAAGTCATTTACTTGATTTTTTCAAAGAAAATAGCAATAAAATTAGTGTTGTGGTTCATCTTGGTGCAAGAACAGATACGACCGAAAAGGATAAAAATATATTTGACTTGCTCAATGTTGATTTTTCAAAAATGGTTTGGGCATTTTGCGCAAGCTATCAGATTCCACTGATTTATGCTTCTAGTGCAGCCACTTATGGTTTGGGTGAATTGGGTTATGAAGACCGCCACGATATTGTGTCGCAGTTGAAACCCTTGAATCCTTATGGCGATTCTAAAAATGATTTTGACTTATGGGCATTAGAACAAACAGAAAAACCACCATTTTGGGCAGGGCTGAAATTCTTTAACGTTTATGGCCCAAATGAGTACCACAAAGACCGTATGGCTTCGGTGATTTTTCACACTGCCCGTAAAATAAAAGCAACTGGTGCAATGCAATTGTTCCGTTCTCATCGTCCAGATTTTAACGACGGCGAACAATCCCGTGATTTTATTTATGTCAAAGATGTTGTGAATGTTATTTATTTTTTAATGAAAAATCAACCCGAAAGTGGTATTTACAACCTTGGCACTGGCGAAGCCCGTACTTTTTTAGATTTGGCAAAAAACACTTTTTATGCCTTAAACCTCGAACCAACAATTGGTTTTATAGACACTCCACAAGATATTCGAGGTACATACCAATATTTTACAGAAGCAAACATGAACAAACTCAAAAGTGTTGGTTATGATACGCCTTTTTATTCCTTAGAAGAAGGCATCAAAGATTATGTGCAACATTATTTGAAAGCGGAAAAAATTTGGTAGTATTTCTCAAATCATAAAAAGGTTAGGGTGTTTAATTGGGATATGGTTGGTTTGTCAAAAAAAAACATTTCAATCATTTTTGTCCACATTTGATATTTTAAAATTATTTACTATCTTTGTCCTAATTCATCAAATTTTTATTTGTAAAAATATAAAAGCCTAAAAATATAAAACCATTTTAAACCAAACCACAGACTTTATGATAGACATTAGCAAAAAAACCGTTGCTGTAATTTTAGGTGGTGGCGCAGGCTCTCGCCTTTCGCCCTTGACCGCTACCCGTTCAAAACCAGCCGTACCAATCGCTGGAAAATACCGTTTGGTGGATATTCCGATTTCAAATTGTATGAACTCGGAGATTTTTAGAATGTTTGTCCTTACGCAGTTCAATTCTGCTTCGTTGAACAAACACATCAAAAATACTTATCAATTCAGCTCATTCAGCAAGGCTTTTGTGGATATTTTGGCTGCCGAACAAACACCTGACAATCCAACTTGGTTTCAAGGCACTGCCGATGCGGTTCGCCAAATCTTACATCACTTAGAAACACACGATTTTGAGTATGTTTTGATTCTTTCTGGCGACCAACTTTATCAAATGGATTTCCGCCTAATGATGGAAAATCATATCGCAAAAGGTGCGGATATTTCTATTGCTACGATTCCTGTAGGTGACAGAGATGCGCCTGAATTTGGCATTTTGAAAGCAGATGATAATGGCAACATTACTTCTTTTATCGAAAAACCAAATAAAGAAATTTTATCAGATTGGACAAGCGATACTGGTGAGCGTATGCAGCATGAAGGGCGCAATTATTTAGCGTCAATGGGTATTTATATTTTTAATAAAGACTTGTTGTTCAATTTGTTGCGCAATGAAATGAAAGACGCAACAGATTTTGGAAAAGAAATTATACCTGTCAATGTTGGCAAAAGAGTTTTGACCAGCTACCAATACGAAGGCTACTGGACAGACATTGGAAATATTTATTCTTTCTATGAAGCCAACTTGGCATTGACCTTGGATATTCCGCCATTCAATCTTTTTGACAATGAAAAAGCAATTTATACACGTTCTCGAATGTTGCCACCAACCAAAATCAGTGGTACAACTTTTGAAAAAGCACTCATCGCAGAAGGTTGTATTATTTTGGCATCAAGGATTGAACATAGTGTAGTGGGAATTCGTTCTCGAATCGGAACAGCGACGACCATCGCTCAGACCTACATCATGGGTAGTGATTATTATGAATCTTTAGAAGAAATGCAAAATGCAACCAACAACAATACGCCATTGCTTGGTATTGGACACCGTTGCTATATTACGAATGCGATTATTGATAAAAATTGTCGTATCGGAAATGATGTTCGCATTGTAGGAGGCAATCATTTAGACAATACCGATCATCCGCTTTACGCTGTCAAAGATGGCATTGTTGTGGTCAAAAAAGGAGCGATATTACCAAACGGATTTACGATTCTGTAGGGGCGACTTCAGTCGCACATCCTACGAAAAACTGTGATATACACAACAGATATTGGTGATTAGATATTAAAGATTTTTATTTTTACCACGAAGAAACGGAGGTCACGGAGGCGAAAAAATTAGCCGAAGGCTAATTTTTTTGTCACACTCTGTGTTCTCCGTTTCTCCGTGGTGAAAAATTGTAAAAGTTGTAAATAGTTACTGATTTTCAATAACTTAACATAAGTTATCCACATTTTATTTTTAATTGTGGATTAATAAATACCCTACTGCAAAATATTAAGTGGTGCTTTAAAATTGAGTTGTATAAACGATAATTATGGGTGTTTTATCAAAGCGTTAAATTATATGCTGGTAAATTATAAAGGATTTAGCACACGGATTATTGCAGATAAAATCAATAAATTGATTTCACTCACGGATTTTCACCGATTTCTTACGTAGGAAATCCGTGAAAATCCGTGAGTGATGCGAAGCATCATCTGCGAATGTCTGCGTGCTAATTTAATCTTTGTTGGTGCAACAAGTTAGCTATACTTATGATACTTTATCGTACATCATTTCCTTAAAAAAATGGATTTAGAAAAAAATAAAAACGAAGATGCCATGAAGCTCCTTCTTTCGAGAATGGAGCAACGGCTGCAAAAAATATACCTTGGAGGTGGCAAAAGCAAACTCGAAAAACAACGAGCCGAAGGTAAAATGACAGCTCGTGAGCGTGTCGAATACCTCCGTGACAAAGACAAACCTGTCATTGAACTTGGTGCATTTACAGGCTATGAAATGTACGAAGAACATGGCGGCTGCCCTGCGGGCGGCGTTGTGATAGTGATGGCGTACGTCAGAGGTCGTCAATGTATTATTGTGGCGAATGACGCTTCCGTAAAAGCAGGTGCTTGGTTTCCAATAACAGGCAAAAAAAATCTCCGTGCGCAAGAAATCGCCATGGAAAATCGCTTGCCGATTATTTATTTGGTGGATAGTGCAGGCGTTTATTTGCCTATGCAAGATGAAATTTTTGCCGACAAAGAACATTTTGGACGTATTTTTAGAAACAATGCCAAAATGTCAAGTATGGGTATTGTTCAGATTGCCGCTGTCATGGGAAGCTGTGTTGCAGGTGGTGCTTACCTTCCAATTATGAGCGACGAAGCCTTGATTGTGGACAAAACAGGTTCTATTTTCTTAGCTGGACCTTATTTGGTAAAAGCTGCGATTGGCGAAACGGTGGACAAAGAAACACTCGGTGGCGCAACGACTCACAGCGAAATTTCAGGTGTTATTGACTACAAAATGCCCGATGACCCAACTTGTTTGGATACCATCAAAGATTTAATGGATAAAATTGGTGATTACGACAAAGCTGGTTTTGATAGGGTAGAGCCAAAATCGCCAAATACACCAATCGAAGATTTGTATGGGCTTTTTCCAGAAAACTCAACCAAACCTTACAATACAATTGAAGTGCTAAAATGCCTTGTTGATGAATCAAAATTAACACTTTATAAGGAAAATTATGGAAAAACCATCATTTGTGCTTATGCTCGCATAGATGGTTGGGCGGTAGGAATTGTTGTGAATAACCGACAAGTTGTCAAAACTGCTAAAGGAGAATTGCAATTTGGAGGCGTTATTTATTCTGATTCTGCGGACAAAGCCACCCGTTTTATTGCCAATTGTAACCAGAAAAAAATACCATTGGTTTTTTTACACGACGTGACGGGCTTCATGGTTGGTTCTCGTTCAGAACACGGTGGCATTATCAAAGATGGCGCAAAATTAGTCAATGTTGTAGCAAACTCTACTGTTCCAAAATTCTCCGTAGTTATGGGGAATTCTTATGGTGCAGGAAACTATGCGATGTGTGGAAAAGCCTACGACCCACGCTTAATCGTCGCTTGGCCTACGGGCAAAATCGCTGTTATGGGCGGTGCGCAAGCTGCCAAAACCTTGTTGCAAATTCAAGTGGCTACACTCAAAGCAAAAGGAAAAGAACTTAAAACTGACGAAGAACAAAAAATGTTCAACGAAATAAAAGACAAATACGACAAACAAACAACGCCTTATTATGCCGCTTCTCGCCTTTGGGTGGACGCTATCATTGACCCGACAGATACCAGAAAATGGATTTCGATGGGCATTGAAGCTGCCAATCATGCACCAGTGGAAAAATTTAATATGGGTGTTTTGCAAGTGTAAAAATTAAAAAAATCAATGTACAATCAGAAAAAATATATTCCCTTTGCCGTTTTAAGCCTTTTTATTTTATTTTTTTCTTGTAAAAAAACAAACAAAACAGAAGGGCAAGGAAGCCTTAATGAAGAATTTATTCCTGTAAAAATTGCCGCTGTTACAAAAGTAACTTCTGCCGAACCTGTGTTGGCTTCTGGACTAATTCTATCAGACAAAGAAGCCCGAATGTCTTTTAAAACAGGCGGAATTATTGAAAAAATCTACGTCAAAGAAGGCGATGAAGTCAGAAAAGGGCAATTATTGGCACATTTGAACATGACAGAAATCAATGCACAAGTTAGTCAAGCCTACTCAGGTTTTGAAAAATTAGACCGTGATGTAAAACGTGTTCAAAGCCTTTACAAAGACAGTGTTGCGACACTCGAACAATTGCAAAATGTCACTACGGCTTATAATGTTGCCAAACAAAACGTTGCAATTGCTGATTTTAATAAAAATTTCTCTGACATTCGTGCAGCGCAAAGTGGTCGTATTGTCAAAAAAATAATGAACGAAGGCGAACTCGTTGGCCCAGGAATGCCCGTACTGTATATGACAGCAAATGGTGCTTCGGATTGGGTGATTCGAGTTGGTGTTAGCGATAAAGATTGGGCAAGACTCAAGGAAGGCGATGCTGCACAAATCACAATTGATGCCT
Source organism: Saprospiraceae bacterium (assembly GCA_043777755.1). Classification (GTDB taxonomy): domain Bacteria; phylum Bacteroidota; class Bacteroidia; order Chitinophagales; family Saprospiraceae; genus CANHEE01. The sequence goes on along the minus strand of JAYWHK010000074.1, from coordinate 14,809 downwards.
ACAAAGGTGAAGTTTTTCCAGCAAAAGTTAGCAATAAAGCAGTGAGTATTGACCCCAGTTCTGGTTTGTATCAGATGGAATTAAAGTTTTATCGTTCTCCCAAACAATTGGCGTATGGACTATTTGCTACCTCAAAAATGCAACCTGCCGCAGCCCGTTCTTATTTGGCTGTTCCGATAGATGCAATTATTGAAGGGAACAATGCACAGGCTTATGTTTTTGTTCATCAAAACGGAAAAGTAATCCGCCGACAAGTTCAAACTTCTACAATAATTAATGGTAATGTATTGATAGCCAGTGGATTAGAAGAAGGTGAGCAAGTCGTTACGGGTGGTTCGGCTTATTTGAAAGATGGTGTAAGCGTGAAAGTGATGTGATATACAGGGCTGATATTTAGTTACTGATTAAACGCTTTTACATCTTCTACATCTATACGAAAAATCTTGTTTTCTGCCATGTATTTCAGCCAAGATTCTACCCTTTTCCCACTGTTATAAGAGTAAAAGGTTTGATTTTCATTTAGCTTGTAGTGGTAACCCAATCTTGTAACAAACTGTAATTCTAATATTTTTATCAAACCATAAACGTAGTAATCACGTTTGTTACCGCCTGAGCCAGAAAATGGTGTAACGAGGTCATATTTCAGGATAGTATAGATTTTGGCATAATCAAGACTTCCATCTTTTTTCTGAAAATCCAACCCAAATTTTTGTAAATAAAGTTTGTACAATTCAAGTTCGCTGAGTTTTGAATGATTTTGTACAAATTCATTCGATTCTTGCAGGCTTTTAAATTCAAAAATTGGCAAACCAAAATCTTCACTCAAAAAAGCCAAAGGAGAACGCCCATTCAAATCGTTCATTTGTGCCATGAATGGAACAATCAATCCCAATTCATCGTAATTCACTCGAGCAAGAATCTCCGAAACAATTTTACTTTTTGTTTCATCATCAGGGCTATTGGCTTGTGCATTTTGAAGTTTTTCAAGCAAAGGAAGCCCAATATTTTCCAATTGAGCGATATTGCGCTGTGTTGCTTGCTCTTCAAATTCCGAAATCAATTCACTTTCGTTCAAGTATTTTACCAAAATAGCTTTGATTTTTTCAGCTGTATTTTTTTGAAAAAGACCACTATTCAAAAAATTAGTGAACCAAGCTGCTCGAAAAATATTGTTGTAAAAAGCACCAGATTCGTCAATAGTGAAGGTTTCTGTGCGTTCATACATGAAAGCAAATATTTTTTCAACGTCGTCCAATTCAAAGATTCGAGGTAAATCATCTAATTCTTTGTAGCCAAAACGGATATTTTTCAAGTATTCCAAATCACCGTTTTTTGCAGAGAGTTTTGGTTGTATTTTTAATAAAAAAAGCTCATCAACTTGACTTATTTTAGACAAAGATTTTAGACACAAATCCCGATAACTTGCTTTGTAAGCCGTCGATTGTGTTACCGCATTGATGTCTTCGATACTAATGCTATCTGTTTTTTCTAAAATTTGAACAAAACCTTTAATCGTCGTATTGTCATTGCTTAGGCTATTTTGTGAAGCCACTATTTGATTTTCTTTTGGCGTTGGTGCAGCGTTCAAAAACTGCTGACAAAGCGATGTAATGTCTTGGTCACTTTCTACATTCAAAAAAGTTTGAAGGTACTTTTTTACATTTTCATCTTTTACATTGATTTTTTTAGCATACATATTACACGTACCAACAACACCAAAACGAGCAAATAATGCTGTTTTTTTCAAAAAAAGTTGAAATTCTTTGTCATTCGACAAAATTTCACGCCAATGCAAAGAATACCATTTGTCCAAAATTCGGCTGTAAGAATAATTGGCATAAGGAAGCGTTTCGTGAAGTACAGCCCAGTATTCAAACGTTGTAATTTGCGATAAAGTTATTTTTTCAACCAACTGATTTTCAACAATATAGCGTTGGGAAGGTGACAGATTTCCGAGTAAAATATTGAACAAAGAAAGGTCTTTTTCAGTCGGAGCATAAGCGATGTTTTGCTTTCGGCAGTAGTCGGTCAAGAAAGACAAGTTCTCTAATATCTTGCTCTTAAAATTAGGAATATTAGGATTGATATTTCTTAAAAGAGAACGGTATTTTCCAGCCAATTTTATTACCTCAGAAGGTTCTCCTTCGCTGAGTTCTCTAAAAGATTGTACCGCTACACTGTCATTTGTGGAAGTTAATCTACGAAAAAGGCGTTCATAATTTTCTTTTTGCGCTAATTTTTGTTGTTTATTGACAAAAATTTGTAAAAAATCGTCCCATTCATAATCGTCCCAATGTTGAGACCAATACAATAAAAAATTCTTTTTTGAGGTCAAATCATTGGGCTGACTTGTCCAATTTCCTGCTGCATCTTTTACCTCAATCCGTTCATTGACATAACTTTGGAGCATCGTGTAAAAATCCTCCGAACCATAACCAAACTTAACTGTTCGATTGCGCTCCTTATAATATTGCGTTGCCAAATAATACAAAGCCCTTGGATGATTCGTTTTCATCATGTCTTGAACAGCATTTTCTCGAATCCACCAATAGCTGTCCGTAATCGCTGCCGTTGCAACCAACGCTGCATAATAATCTACTTCTTGGTCAAAATAATTTTTTTGAAAATGATTGTAACGAGCATAACCAAAAGAACGTAGTGCATCAAATGTTTTCAACGAATCAAGGTACTGTCTGTAATGATTGCTTATCAATTTGTCTGAAACCTCGTGTGCTGCAAAAACATTGCTTACACGAGCCAACGAAAAAGCTGCCAATGAAGGCGCAAGGTATTGGTTATCAATAAGATACAACATAGTATTCATTGATTCCTGAGTAGCGTAAATACCAAGTCCGTCACATATTACACGAGCAAAATTAACTTTTTGAAACCCCTTTGCAGTCAAAACCCGTTTGTCTTTTGCCAATTGACAAAGCAAATTAAAACTTTCTTTGCTGTAAATATTTGTTATTTTTTGTAAAATTTTCAGTGCAGAATCAGGCTTTTCAGCACTGATTTGTTGCTCTAATTTTGCCGCTAAATCCTTGACTGTGTTGTATTTTTTACCACGCTCTTCCTTAACGATATTTACTCTAAATTCAACTTTTTCTTTGTCAAAACCTTTTATAAAAAAAGCATTAAACAAATAGGAGTAAGTCATAAGATTTTGATTTTTATAAAAAAAATCCAAAAACTGTGTCTTAGAAATGGGCTTGTTGAAGTCAAGTAATTCGGAAGGAAAAAATGCAAAATCTTGTAATATGGCAGGTATTTCTTCCGCATAAGGTGTTTCTAACAAAGAACCTAAATCTCTGTACGCTCGCTTATCTCCATTTAAAATGCTGATTTTCAACGTTTTAAGTAAAGTGTCTTTTTCTATCAACGGCACGATTTGGGCAAATGAAGGATTCATCGCCAAAGCACAAAATAGTGAAGATAAAAAAATTAGTCGTATCAAATCTGTAATGTTCCTTTTTAGCCTGTCGCAAAAATACAATATTACAGTAAAAAAATGAACTTTGCAAAAAAATATTAATTTTTAGTATGAAATTTTGACGGACTCTATCCGTTCCAAGAGCCATTCTTTTTCCGTCAGAATTTCTTCTTTGCTAATCGCCTCTCGAAGTTCAGCGTTTTTCTTTTTGTCATTACTCAAATTGATGATTTTTTGTGTATAATGAATGATGTTTTTGTAATTGGTTTGGTGATACCCCATTACTCGTTTGCGTTTCAAATAAGCCCGCATACTTGCTAAATGTGCATCAAGCAAGTCGAATTCATCTTTTTCGTAATAAATTTTCAGTAAAATCGTTTTGGCAGCCAAAGCCAAAAGTGTATCTCGGTATTCGGCTTTTTGCAAAAGCAACAAAGCCGCATCGTAATTTTTTCGACTGTATTCCAACCTCGCCAAACTAAAGCTGAACATACTATCTCTGTAGGTTCTTTCCAAACGATTTTTATAATCGTAGATAAATTTTTCGGCAAAAGCATAGTCGTGTAAAATCAATGCCGCACCAACAATATTACGATAGGTAAAGCGAGAAAGAATGTTATTTTCTAAAAGATAGCCTTCTGTCAGGCTTTTTTTATAAAGTTCCAAAACTTGTTGTGTATAAACTTGGCTTTTATCTTTATTGATTTTTTTAATAACATAATTAATGGCTAAAAGGTATAAATCTCTGATTTCTTCTTGTGAAAAAATCAGGTAATGCTCCATGATATTTTTTTTAAAAATTTGAAAATTATTTTCATCGGCAGGCTTGATTTGACTTTGGTAACAATAATAATAAGTAGAAATAGCAATATTTTCTAAAAAGTGTGGCTTTTTTTCAATGTATTGCAAAATCATATCGAACAACCCCGTATCGTAATCGGTCGAATATACTGCTTGATGAGAAAACATAATCACGGCTTGTCGCAATTTTTCTAAAATAAAAGCCATGTCTAAATCGTCGGTTAAGACTTGTAGATTTTGTTTTTGAGTGCGATTTACGTTGTCAAAAGCATAGGCTTCTACTTCCAATAGATAACTTTCTCTATAAAAAGAAGCATTTTTTAAACCTTTCTTTTCTTGCAAAACTTTTACATCAGCAAGCGTTTCATTGAAATGTTTGCCTAATCCTCTTTTGCGGTACCAGCTACTCAAAGCTATTTTGCCTTGGATTTCTTCTTTTTCAACTTCTAAAAAAATCAAAGTTTTTTCAATAATTGACATCAGCCAACTCATAACGGCACGAACTCGTTGCGGCTCGTAAGTTCCAGTAGGATAAAGTTTGGCAAAAACTTCTTCTTTATTCGGAGTTTCTTTCGATTCGCAAAGCAATTCCCAAAGCTGTTGCACATCACCTCTTTGATTGAAAAAAGGCGAACGCAAAGCTTTATTGACTTCAAAACGTTCTTTTTTATCCAATGTTTGAAAAATTTCTTCTAAGCGACTATTTTTCATTTTTTTATAAAATTTATTTTAAACGACACAAATATAATAACTTAACCCAAATTTGTCAAAAAATTGATTTATAAATTAAAAAAAATATACTTGTGCATTCTAAAAAAAACAACCACTTTTGTATCATCAAAGAAATTTAATTTAACTGTGAAATAAAAAATCTTATGCAAAAACGCAATTCAATTATTGTTACCTTTTTTCTTTTTTTATTTTTTGGCGCATTTTTAAAATTGAAGGCTCAAAATGAATGGGAGAAAACGATCAAAGTTGCTCAGTTCAATGATGCACATCTTATCAAGCAACACAGCGATGGCACTATTTGGCTTTGTGGTTCATATAGCGATGGCAAATCGGCTGTCAGCGATAGCCTTTTTTTAGCAAAAATAGATGCCAAAGGCAATACTGAAAAAGTGACTAAAACGGCTGGAAGTTACAATCCGCTTTACTTAAATACTTTTCCGAATGGAGAGGTGTTATTGGTCAGTGATACGACTTTTTTATCTGATAATCAACAAATTACGCTTTCAAAATACGATGTAAATTTGAAAAAAAATTGGCAAAAAACGCTTTCATCTGATGATTATTTTTTCAATTATAATTTTAAAATGTTGAGCGATGGGAAGATAGTTTGTCTTCACGGAAAACAAGCGACAGCAACTGTTTTCAATGCCGATGGAACGATTGCTTCTGACCAAAAAATCAGTAATCAAAACATCATCAACACTTTTTTACAAAGTGCTGATGACGATAAATTGACCTATACTGCTTTTCACAACGACAGTTTGGTGGAGTACCAAGCGAGCTATACTGGTCAAGCGATTGCTAAAAAATTGATTGCCAAAATGGACAGTACGTTCTTTGAAAAAGTATTGAAAAGCAAAGACGAGGCTTATATTGTCTTGCACGATGGGCTTTTGACTTGTTTCAAAAAGGAGAAAAAAATCTGGGAAATCAACATCGAACAAAGCATAAAAGGCAATTATTTTTTTAGAGTATATGATGTGATGATTGACGAAAAAGGAAATGTTGTCGTTGCTGGTGTGGAAGCTTTGGGTTCTTTGAGCAATGAAAATACGAGTGCAGTGATTTTGGTAATTGATAAAAATGGTGTTTTGCTTTCCAACAAAAGATTTGGTGGAACAGCTGGTCACGATTTTTCAGCCATTACCCAAAGTATTGATGGCGATTATTTGGCGTGTGGTTGGCAATATGCGACGATTAATGTCACTAACAAGCAAGTCAATGCTGTTTCTTTAGCAAAAATTGTAAAAACAAAAGCAGCAGATTTAACCAATTTGATTTATGGAAAAGTGATTGTTGATGTCGATAAAAATTGTAAAAAAGATAGCCTCGAAATTTTTTTGAAAAGCGTTATTACCATCGCAAAGCACCAGTCAAAAGGGACTTTTTATGGCACTACTGACCAAAATGGCAATTATCAGATTTTGGTAGATACAGGTACTTACAAAATGAGCGTTGCGCCGCCTTCGCCTTATCACCAAGACAATTGTGTTTTGCCAAATGTCAATTTTACAACTCAAAATCAAGCAAAATTGCATGATTTTTTGCTTCAAACGAATACCAATTGTCCTTTTTTGACCGTTGATTTGGCGACCAATGCCATAAAATTCTGCCAATCAAGTACTTATACAGTAAATTATTGCAACAAAGGTTCTGAAAACGCCCAAAATGCTTTCATTGATTTGGATTTAGACGCTAATTTGATTTTTGAAAATTCGACAATTCCAAATACTTTGCAAGGCAACAACAAGTTGCGTTTCAACCTCGGAACGGTCAAAAAAGATACTTGCTATCAATTTGCTTTTAATGCCAAAACAGCTTGTAGTGGCTCTTTATTTGGCAAAACCTTGTGTAATAATGTTCATATTTACCCTGATACACTTTGTCAAGGCTCAAAAAACTACATCAAAGTCAAAGCAATTTGCAAAGGGCAATTGGTGGATTTTGAAATTAGCAACGTTGGTGACTTGGCAATGAGTACGCCCAAAAACTACTTGGTGATTGAAGATGATTTGATGGCAAAAACAGCGAGTTTTCAGCTTGGAGCTAACGCTTTGCAGACGATTTCCATCGCAGCAAAAGCGGGTAAAACTTACCGCCTCATTGCGGAACAAACCAATCCACTTTACGGTATTATTGCCACTGATGCAACAGAAAATTGCAATGCAAGTAATCCTTTTAGTACAGATTTTATCAATCAGTTTGCCTTAGGTGATGATTCGCCTTTTGAAGATAAAGATTGTCGTTTGGTCGTTGATGCGCCAAGTGTCAATGACAAACAAGCGTTTCCGATAGGTTTGAAAAATGAGCATTTTATCCCTAAAAATACAGCCATTGAGTATTTGATTCGCTTCAAAAACACCAATAACTCTGTCATTTCAAAGGTGGAAATTCAAGACACGATTTCTAATTTTTTAGCCATAGAGAGCATAGAAATTGGAGCAAGTAGCCATAATTACAACTATAATATAAGTGGAAAAGGTATTTTACAAGTCAATTTTGACGATGTTAAGTTGCAGCCAGCCGCAAGCGGTTTTGTAAAATTCAGAATTCAGCAAAAAACTAACAATCCCAACGGTGTGGTGATAAACAATAATGCAGCTATTATTTTTGACAATCAGCAAGTCGTGATTAGCAATTTTAGCAAGCACACCGTTGGTGAAAGTTGGTTGAAATTAACCCCAAGCCATGAAACACAATTACCTGATGTTGGGCTGAAAGTATATCCCAATCCGTTCCAAGATGTTGTTCACATTGAGTTGGAAAAGGAATACGACAATCTAATTTTTGCTTTGTATGACATATCAGGAAGGCTCATAAGGCATGAAAAATTTGAAAAACAACACCTTGATTTTCAGCGCGATGGTTTGCAAAATGGGTTTTATTTTTACCAAATCAAAAGTCACCAGCAAATCATTGCTACTGGAAAACTAAGCATTCAATAGTTTAAAGTGAACAATTAACAACTAACAATTTAAAAAAAAATTATCATGAAAAAATTAATGTTTATTATCGTTTTGGCTATTTTTATTAGCCCTTTGAGTGTCTTTTCCCAAATTGAAAATACACCATGTACTGCCATTTGTTTGAATCCGTCGGGAACAACCATTGGCTCAACGGCAGCGGCAGATGGGATTTCTACCAACAATTATCTTCCATGCGGAGGTGGAACGTCAGAAGACAATGCTGTTTGGTTCACCTTTGTTGCAGCTACGAATGTTTTTGAATTGAATTTGACCCTTGGAACTTGTCAATCTGGTATTTCTGTACAATGTTCTATTTTTGAAGGAGATGACTGTGTTGGGCTTTCTTCTAATGAAAATGCTTGTGCTAATTGTGTTTCTAACGGCAATGTGCAAGTTCCTACTATCCCAGGCAAACAATATTACATTCAAGTAGATGGTTGTGCGGAAGCCGTTTGTGGTTTTACTTTGACCTATGACCCAAAACAACTATTAACAAGTACAGCAAAACCAACACTCAAAGGACTCACAACGCTTTGTAAGGGAATCGAGCAAGATTATACGCTTGATTTTGGCAGTGGATTAATGGCTGAAAAATACAATTGGACGATTAGTCCAGCGAATAGCGGTCAAATTATAGGCGCAAATGATGGAAAAACAGTCAAAATAAAATGGAATCAAGAAGGCAAAAATACAGTTTCTTGCACACCGACATTCAATAACAAATGTAATACTATTACAACGAGTAGTGCAAAAATTGATGTGAGTGTAAATGCTATTTTGAAAGATGCTACTTGTAGTCAGACTTTTTGTGCTGAAAAAAACAATACAACTTTTGATATTTTGTCTTGTGTAAAAGCTGCAAATCCAAATTTTACAGGTAAAATCAATCCGCAAAACATCATCATCAATCAGTTACAAGGCACTACTCAAAAATACACTATCCCCTTTTACATTGATTCAACGGCTTGTTCCGTTAATTTTATCTTAGATGTTACGTTGCTGACAGCTCTAAAAACAACACAAGCAACCGTCGCTACTTATGCCAATACTCCAAAAGTAGTAGAACTTAAGCCCATTATTTTGAAAGAAAACCAAAACTTCAACGAAACGCCAATTCCTTCAAAAATAACGATTAATGAACCTAAAATTGGAAAATATTTGAAAAAAATAAAATACAAATCTGATTCGACAGGTTGCGAAGGCAATGTTAATCTTTATGTTTGGATTTTGAAAAAAATAAGCACCTTGGTAGAAAATAATCCTGAACTTAGCCTGACTCAAAAAACGAACAATTACAACGAAATTGAAAAGAATGATATACTAAAAGTGTTTCCGAATCCGTCCAATTCCATTTTTCAAATAGACGTTTCTAACATCAAAGAAGACTACGAAATTGAAGTCTATGACATGGAAGGAAAATTGATTTTGAAAGAAAAAAATAACAACAATATCAATCTTCAAGATCAACCAATGGGCGTTTATATACTCAAAATGAATAGCAATCAACAAATTACTCAAGCATTGATCAATAAGATTTAAAAATACTTAGAAATGAAAACACACCAAGTAATCTATAGAATTGCTTGGTGTGTTTGCCTTTGTAGAAGATCTAAAACTACTTTCGGCTGTGTACGTCTAAAATAAAAACTACACAAAAGCGTTCAACGATTTTTCAATAATCCCCAAACATTCATTGATTTGCTCCTCGTTGATGACTAAAGGTGGTGCTAAACGAATCTTATTGCCATGTGTAGGTTTTGCCAAAAGTCCATTTTCGCTAAATTTCATACAAATATCCCAAGCCAAATCAGAATCCTCTCCAATATTAATCACGATGGCGTTCAACAAACCTTTGCCACGAACCAAGGTAATAAGCGGATTGCGTTTTGCAATGGCACGAAGTCCATTTCTGAACAATTCGCCCATTTTTTCAGCATTTTCAGCTAATTTTTCATCTACGACAACCTGTAACGCTGCTTTTGCAACCGCACAAGCCAAAGGATTTCCACCAAAAGTAGAACCGTGTTCGCCTGGTTTGATGGTCAGCATAATCTCGTCATTAGCCAAAACCGCCGATACTGGCATGACACCGCCAGAAAGTGCTTTTCCCAAAATCAAAATATCTGGTTTCGCATCTGGTCGTTTTTCACAAGCATTTTGACAATTACAGTTGCCACAAGTTGCCAACAAACGACCTGTACGAGCAATGCCCGTTTGGATTTCGTCAGCTATAAAAAGTACATTGTGCGCATTGCAAAGTGCTTGTACACGAGGCAAATAATCCGCATCTGGAACAACAACACCAGCTTCGCCTTGTATCGGTTCGACGATAAAACCAGCTATGTTTTTATCACTTTTCAATAAATTTTCCAATGCATCGGCATTATTATACTCTACGATTTCGATGCCACTCATAAATGGACCAAAACCAACACGGCTACTCGGATCAACCGAAGCTGAAATCACGGACAGCGTTCTTCCATGAAAATTATTAGAAGCAAATACGATTTTTGCTTGATTTTCAGCAATTCCTTTAACTTGGTATGCCCATTTACGGCAAAGTTTCATTGCCGTTTCAACCGCTTCAACGCCTGAGTTCATGACCAAAACCTTATCAAAACCAAACATTTCAGTAATGTATTCTTCAAAATCGCCCAATTGGTCACTGTGAAAAGCACGAGAAGTCAGCGTCAATTTTTCGGCTTGCTTCTTCAATGCTTCGATGATGGTTGGGTGACAATGTCCTTGATTTACAGCAGAATATGCTGACAAAAAATCAAAATAACGTTTGCCTTCAACGTCCCAAACGAAAACACCTTCGCCTCGTTCCAATACGACTGGCAACGGGTGATAATTGTGCGCACCATAACGGTGTTCTTTTTCGATAAGTTCTTCGGTTTTGCTGATGCTTGTCGTAGCGGTCATATTGGTTGTATATTTAAATGGTTAGGTGAATTATTTTTTATAAAACACAAAATTAAAGCCATTTTTTCAATAAAAAAAATAAAAAACAATAAATTTGACTTTTTTAAATAAAAAAATAGGTCAAATTTTCTTTTTTTTAATAAAAAAAAGAAAAAATAAAATTGACAGACAAAAAAAGTCAGTGTACAAATACACTGACTTTTTATATCTTGAAATTTTTCTTAGTGTCCAAAATCTCGTGCTTGTGAACTAAACGCATTTTCGCACACAGATTTTCGCAGATAAAATCAATAAATTGATTTCACTCACGGATTTTCACAGATTTTTCAAGTAGGAAATCCGTGAAAATCCGTGAGTGATGCGAAGCATCATCTGTGTAAATCTGCGTGCAAAATTATGAAACATAAGCAACTTCATCAGCAGCACGAACTTCTACACTAAGAAATTTTATGAAATCTTTGTTATTCTCGATTTCCAGAAGCCCGATAACGAATAATTAGGTACACCAATTGCACCAGAGAAGCCATCGCTGCCGAAACATAGGTCATTGCTGCCCACCAAAGTGCATCTTTTGCACCAGTATGTTCTTCGCCACTTGTGATATTAGCACCTTCCAGCCAAGCCAAAGCTCGGTTACTTGCATCAAATTCAACAGGCAATGTCACCAAACTAAAAAGCGTTGTGACCGCAAAAGCCAAAATACCAACCAATAAAAGGGTGCGACCTAAACCAGATGAAGCTGCCGAAGCCATCATCATAAAAGCAAATCCCGTTAAATAAGTTGCGCCCATAGAAGCAACATTTACAACAGGTACAATTGCAGAACGGAAAGTCAGCATACTGTAAGCGGTTGCGTGTTGCACTGCATGACCACATTCGTGTGCCGCTACTGCCGCTGCGGCAACGCTTCTTCCCTCAAAAACATCAGGACTAAGATTGACCGTTTTGTTCATCGGATTGTAGTGGTCAGATAAAAAACCTGGCACACTCACCACTTGTACGTCTGTAATGCCGTTGTCACGCAACATTCGTTCTGCAACATCTCGTCCAGACATACCGTTGCGCATCGCAACTTGGCTGTATTGTTCAAATTTACTTTTTAATCTACCACTGATTAACATACCGATACCAGTTGTAATCATGGTGATAATCATGCTAAATGGATCTATACCAAACATAATTGTAACGTTTTTTTGTTAGGAAAAAATATTTTCTCTTGTAGAAAATCATTGTTTTCGACGATGATTTACCTTTTACGTCACAAATTTACTATTATTTTTTTATTTTACAAAAAAAATTTAAGATAGAATATACACAACGGATATTGGTGATTAGATATTAAATATATTGCAAACGCTTGGTGTTCAATATTTTGCGTAAATGCAAAATCCCAAAACCACTTTCCAACGTGTATATCATGTTTTGTAAAAAAAATTAATATCGGATAAGATATTTTACAATATATCCGATGTTAATAAAAAAATGTACCTTTGTGGTATGGAATGGAAAAAACACAACTATCATTTTGAAGGATTAGAAAAATACCTTACAAGAATTGAAGAAAAAAAGGCAAAATTGGACGCTTTGCGTCCTTTGCCGAGCATCGCAGTGCGAAAAATTAAGGAAAGCCTAACCTTAGAATGGACGTACAATTCTAACGGTATCGAAGGCAACACAATGACTTTGCAAGAAACAAAAATGGTTATCGAAGAAGGCATGACAGTAAAAGGGAAGTCTTTGCGAGAGCATTTTGAAGTCGTCAATCACAATGATGCGATTGAATATTTAGAAACTTTAATATCGGATAAATACATTTTAAAAGAAAACGATATTATGGAATTGCATAATTTGGTACTACAAAAAATCGAAAAAGATTTTGCAGGTCGCTATCGCAATGCAGGTGTTCGTATTTCGGGCGCAAATTTTGTTCCACCTAATGCGCTGAAAGTCAATGATTTAATGAGTGATTTGGTGCGTTGGACAAATGAAGAAAACTTAGATTTGAATGTTATCATCAAGGCAACTATTTTCCATCATCGCTTTGTTTGGATACACCCATTTTTTGATGGTAATGGGCGGACAGTCCGTTTGACGTTCAATCTTTTGTTGATGAAGGAAGGCTTTCCTCCTGCGATTATTTTGAAAAATGACCGCAAAAAATACTACGACGCACTCAATCGGGCGAACAATGGCGACTACTCAAAATTGTTGCTTTTGGTGCTACAAGCCGTCGAGCGTTCCTTGGATATTTACGTAGGAAGTTTGACCAATACTTATGATAACTACCTGCCTATCAGTGAGTTAGTAACAGAACCTACGATGCCTTATGGTCAAGAATATGTCAGCCTTTTGGCACGACAAGGCAAAATTGACGCTTTCAAAGAAGGGCGAAATTGGTACACAAGCCGAGAAGCAGTCACTGATTATATTTCAAAAAGAGAACGCAAACGCAATACGATGAAATAATAATTAGCAGTAAGGTTTGTCGATTTGTGAAGGAATAGGCACGAAAACGGGCTTTATCAAGAAATGATAAAGCCCGTTTCGTAATTTACTGCAAACTTAAAATCTACAATTTGCGCCAATTGTTGCGAAATAAGGTGCGCCAATAAGAGTAATTTGATTTTGAAATAAGGGAAAGCCAGTACGAGTATTTTTTTCGGTCCTCATTTGTGCTTTTACGTAAGTTGTTAATTGCTATGAAACTATACATTATGAAACCTCAGCAAATGACTTTTCTTCAGCAATCATTTGTAAAAACAAACCTACAAATACAGAAAACAAACAACCAACTAATAAAAACCTAGGATAAATAGTTATATTTAGTTCAATAGGTTTTTTAGAGAAAAAAAGTGGATTGATTAAAATTCTCTTTCTCTCAATAATTTGAAATTTATTATTATCAATCTGTTCTACGGGCAAATTTGCCATTTCTAAAATATCAAAAGCTAGGTATCCGAGGTGCTGAATCTTGGCTTTATCTTTAATGAAAATTATCTTTAAAGTTTCTTTATCGTGAAAAGGAATTGATTTACTATAGTAAATAATTTCACTGGTATCATTTTGTATAGAGGATTCTATATTATGCCTCAGGGTGCATATTTTTGATTCTATTTTCTCTAAAACTAAAAGGTGCAAATTACTTGTATCCATCTTAATTATTGGTTTATCTAAAATCAAATAACTCAATTCTTCCTTATTATTATTATATGATTTCAGAATCATATTGGTCGAATCAATACAATTATTAAATTTGGCACTTATCTTTCTACTTGCATCAAACTCAACAAATGGCTTTTGAAATTCACTTCTTACAATCATATTTTTGCCCAGAGAATTACAAATGAAAATACCTATCACAAATGATACACTAAAAGTATAAGTGATTAAAAAGAAAAATCGATAAAAAATTTCAAAAAACGTAGGATAATTCATGACTCTTCCCATTTTATTCAAGAAAAGTATCACTATAATAATGACAAAAAGGACATATTGAAACGAAAAAATCTTTAATAATATATAAGGAGTTAAAAGTGCACCAATTAGAGCAAGGAGATAATAAATCAAAGTATATAGCCCCTGTATTTTATTGCGTTCGAATATTTTGGCATTTAATTTATTAAAGTATTTCTTTCGTGTATCAGTATTTTTTATATTTTCGATGAATGGTTTTATTGCTTCTTTTAGCAATGCCAAACGTGAGAAAGCTATAATCAAAGCAAAATGTACGAGAGCTATAACAATAATCAAAACAAAGAGTACAGATAAATATTTGATAATTGTAATATCTTCAAATTTAATTTCAGCATCAATAAATATCATCCAAATTTCGCCTGTTGCAACATAAAGCACATTGACATGGTTCAGTTTTTCCGCACAAAAAATTCCTTTAACTTTGTGCAATTATGGACAAGAAAACAACAATACGTAAACGTCGGAAGTACGACTCAGG
>JAYWHK010000073.1:0-12319 GCA_043777755.1 Saprospiraceae bacterium | reverse complement strand
AATTTTTTATTTTTATAAAAATTATAAAAAAATTATAAAATTTTAGTGTCAAAAAAAATTATGCCTAAAATTTCAAAAACTGGAACATCGAGTATAAGTAACTTTTACGCACATTTAGTCGTCAGCACCTTCAAGTTGCTTGACAACATCATACATATATTCCAGTTGAACTTGATATTGCTCATTATCAACATCATTTTCTACTACTTTTTCTAAATATTCAGTTGATTTTTTTAAGTTTGAAATTAATAATTCTTTGTTGTTTAAGCTTTGGTAGTTTAGGGCGATTTGGTAGTAAGTATTGAAAATGATTAAATTTAAATTTTCAGCAGAAATAAAAACAGGAGAAAGATTCGTTAATAAATCATTCACTTTCTCATAATTTTCTATTGAAACACTAAATTTTTGTTTTAATGATTCTAATCGGGCAAGGTCTGAATAGCAATTCAACAAATATATAACTTCATGGAAATTATCTCTTATAAAAGTTGGTTCAACAGCATCAGAAATAGCAGCTGTGTATGTATTTTTTAAAACTGAAACTTCTATACTAACTTGAAAAATTCTTATCCATTTCTTATATTCACTTGTTAGTTCATCAAACCTTCCTAAATTCAATAAAATATCAGCCTTATGAGCTAAAAAATCTACTACACCAGGCCCAACTACACCAAGACTCTCCCATTCTTCATAAGTCAATAAAGCATCTTCATATTTTCCTAAAAACTTTTGAATTTCTACAATTTGCGGATATAAAGTTAATTTGTATTGAATTTCGTCGTTCGCTGTTTTATTCAATTGCTTTAACAAACGGTTTAATTCTTTTTGTTTTTCTTTCTTTTTATTTTCTAAATCAGCTATTTCTTCTTCAGTTGGTTCTACAACAGTGCTGAGTTCTCTTAGCTTATCCAATCCACCTTTAATATCTAAAATCAAAGAACGAAAAGACCATAAATCTGGTATCCTTTCCATGATTTTTCTTGCATACAAAGTACCGAAAATGGCTGGAACAAAAATAAACAATGCTATTGGGTATTGAGCAAGTTTATCACGACGGCGATTTAAGCCTTCAAGAAGACTACTTTTTCTATCTTCATCATTATTGAATAGACTCCCAAAATCTTCAAGAAATAAAAAACCTTTTTCTAATGAAAAATACTCGCTCATTAGTTTTTCATAAGTAAGTTCTGAGCAATTCAAAATTTTTGTAGGTCTATCGGGAAATCTTGCCATCAAATCGTTTTGAATTTGACGCACGTATTTGATGTGATTGTAACGCACAATCACAAAATTAAAAGCCTCTGTTCTCAATAATTTAAACAGCGGCTTGGTTTCTTCTATGTAATTATCCAACATAATATTTGTATAATTCTGATTCTTCTATAACAGGGTAAACTCGTTTATAAGTACCATCATTGTATTCAAAAACGATGTTATTTTCTAATAACCGTTGCCAATTTTCGCCAAAAGGCAGTGGTTTATTGCTATCGTTAGCATCTTTTAAGATTTTTAATTTTTCTAAATCACCTTCTGTAAGAAATTGAGAATTTTCTGCCGCTAATTTTTTTATACCTTTTTCTAAATCAGAAAGAGAAATTTTATCAACATCTTCATCTAAGCGCATATTGATATAAACATATTTTAAAATTCGGAGTAATTCTCTCGGATTACCTCCAGCATAAAGAATTGCTTTTTTTACTATATCTCCGCTGTCGAACAATGACGCATCAATTCTTTTATAAACAAATTCCTCAAATCTCGCAATTGCTTTTTCGATTATCGCACCATTTTTTTCTTTTATTTTTACAAATGGAAAAGATACGACTGTACTAAAAGTGTTCAGCACTTGTTTTTCAGACATTAACTCTATCGGAAGCGTAAAAATGGTATTCACTTTAATTTGACGAATACGATTGTTTTCTTCTATAATAATTCTTTTTCTAATACTATGCGTTGAAACTTTTTCTAGTCCATCTACAATAAAAAGTATTTCTTGTGCTATGCTTTTTTTACGCAAGTGTATATTGACAGCCTCTACAAAAGAATTGAATTTACGTGAAAAATCAGTAAAATTATTTTTAAAGACCGTTCTTATTTTTTCTGAATTTTCTTTACTTCCAGTCAGATTTGCTTTTAATTTGGCTGCAATATTCAAAAAACTAAACAAACTTGGTGTTTTAGCATCAATATCTATCTGAAAACCACCATCTCTTTTGATGCTTTTATTTACTTCTTCCACTCTTTGACTAAACCATTCTTGTAAATCTTCAATAATATCATCATCTATTTTGATTTTACGCTCTTTTAATTCTTCAAAAAGTCGTTCAATTTGAAAAATCAAAATATCCATATATTCCATATCATTCAAATCCAACCCTTCATCAAGATTGCAAGTGACACAAAAAAAACAATCTTTGTTGTTTAATTTACTTGCAATTTTTGCTAATTCAGATGTTTTTCCAGAACCTCTCATTCCAGCCAAAAATAAAAGCACTTTATTGCTTTGATTGGCTTCTCTATTAAAAACAAAATTTTTAGGATTAACATTAAGTGATTGATAAACCATTCTGTCTTCAAAATCACCTCTCACATCAGAAAAATCAGTATAAAACTCATGGTCTGGTGAAATAGGCATTTCAAATCTTACAACATTGACAATCTCGTCAAGGCTTTTCGCTTTTTTATAAAATTGTAAATTGTTAGTCATTGAAAAAGTTTTCTTTTTTGAAAATGTATTGTATGTTTTACTTCTGCAAAAATAAAGAAAAAATTAGAAATATTAAAATTTTTATTGAAAATGAAAAACAATACGACTCGTTTTTCCCAAAAAAATCAAAAAAGCCAAAATTCACATCGCTGCAAATTTTGACTCTTTTTTTATTTCGACAAAACTCATTTTGAGTTTAGAATTATCCATTCATACTAACTAAAAATTCGTGGTTGCTGGTTGTCCCACTCATTTGCTTGAGTAAGAAATCCATTGCTTCTTCTGGCTTCATATCGTTCAAGTGATTGCGCAAGATGAACATACGTTGGAGCGTATCTTTGTCCATCAACAAATCATCACGACGGGTACTTGAAGTCGTCAAATTAACAGCTGGATACAGACGGCGGTTCGCCAATGAGCGATCCAACTGAAGTTCCATATTACCTGTTCCTTTAAATTCTTCAAAAATTACCGCATCCATTTTTGAACCCGTATCAATCAAAGCAGTTGCCAAAATCGTCAAAGAACCTCCGTGTTCGATGTTACGAGCAGCACCAAAGAATTTTTTAGGTTTTTGTAAAGCGTTTGCTTCAACACCACCCGAAAGAACCTTTCCACTTGCTGGCGCAACTGTATTGTAAGCACGTGCCAAACGTGTAATAGAATCCAAAAGTATCACCACATCGTGTCCGCACTCCACCAAACGTTTTGCTTTTTCCAAAACAATACCAGCAACACGAACATGATTGTCCGCTGGCTCGTCAAAAGTAGAAGCGATTACCTCAGCATTTACAGAACGTTTCATGTCTGTAACCTCCTCAGGACGCTCATCAATCAACAAAACGATTAAGTAAGATTCTGGGTGATTCTTAGAAATTGCATTTGCAACATCTTTCAACAAGAATGTTTTACCCGTCTTAGGTTGTGCTACGATAAGACCACGCTGACCTTTTCCGATTGGCGTAAAGAGGTCAATCATACGAGTACCGTAATCTTTTCCTGTTGGAGAAACGCACAAATTGAACTTTTCATTAGGGAAAAGTGGTGTCAAATAATCAAAAGGTACACGGTCACGAATGTCTTTTGGCTCTAAACCATTGATACGAGAAACACGCAACAAGGCAAAATATTTTTCACCTTCTTTTGGTGGACGAATCGCACCACGAACAGTATCACCTGTACGAAGACCAAATAATTTAATCTGTGAAGGAGAAACATAAATATCATCAGGAGAAGTCAAATAATTGTAATCCGCAGAACGCAAGAAACCATAACCATCAGGCATCATTTCAAGAACGCCTTCGCCTTCAATCAAGCCATCTAACTCAATGTTAAATGCTGGTGCAGATGGTTGGCGTTGTTCTGGTCTGCGCTCAAAGCGAGGCTCAAAACGTTCTTCACGTTGCTCACGGAAACCAGGTTGAGGCTCTTGTGCAACTGGCTCTTTTTCTTCGTCTTCGTCAGCAGGAGCAACAATAACTACTTCTTCAATATCATCGTCATCATTAACGATGGTAATTGTTTTTGTTTTTATTTTAGGAAAAATAATGCGTTGCGTTTCCTCCACTTCATTGTTAAGTGGTTGTATAGGTTCAGCCGCAGGCTTTCTAATCAACTCACGAGGAGAACGAATTGCAGGTTGTGCGGGACGGTCTTCCGTAGGCTCGTCAAAAGAAGGCACATCATCATTTTTGCTTTTTCTTGAACGCAATTTTACTGTTACAGGGCTTTTATCAGCACTATTTCTATCGTTTTTCTCAAAACGAGAAGCCATTGTCGTTTTTGTGTCTTTTATCGGGGCTTTCTTTTCTACGGTTCTTGTAGTTCTATTAGCTCCGCTATCAGCACCACCACTGACAGCTTGGTGGTCAAGGATTTTGTAGATGAGGTCTGTCTTTGCCATTGTCATAGTACCCGCAATGCCTAAACGTTCGGCAATGTCCTTTAATTCGGGTACCAGCATTTCATTCAGTTGAAGAATGTCGTACATAGTGATTTTTAAAAAATTGTGGAGAAAAATGGAGGAAAATTGAGTTTGAAAACTTGTTGCTTTTTCAAACTTATACTTACGCTCAAAACAAGCGAAGCACCTTTTTTATTCAATTAAAAATATTTATCTCGTTTAGTGAAATAAGCGTTTTGAGCTGATTTTCAATAAGTTATTTATGATTTATTTTGGAAATTTTTTTGAAGAAATGTTTTACAGTCGTAGCTTATTTGTATGCCGTTAGCAACTTTTAACTTAATATAGGGTAAATTAGGAAGTAATAACGAAGTGAAATTGGAGCTACTTTTTCAATATTTAAAAAAAAGTAAAACAATGAGGAAAATAATGTCGAAAAACAACATTATCTGTTTCGAATTGTAGGGCAAAGATATGATTTATTTTCAAATTGCCAAAATTTTTTAAGTTTATTTTTTTATAAATGTATTTTTTCTGATTTAACGGCTGCGCCAAAAAATTTTGTTGCTTGTTTGTCAAATAGTTGTGGATTATCGGTTGTTAAGAAACGACGCACCGCATTTTTACTGCAATGTTGTTCTATTTCAGGGTGTCTTAATAGATAATCAGCCAAACTTTTCGCAACAATTTCACCTTGCGATAAAATTTTTATTTTTTTTCCTTCTAAAAAATACTGAATCCGACTGTAAAGTAAAGGATAATGCGTACACGCCAATACGATGGTGTCTATATTATCGGATTTTTCCAACAATTCATTAAGGTATTTTTGCACAAAAAAATCAGCACCATCGTTGAGGTATTCGTCATTTTCAATCAGCGGCACCCATAATGGACAAGCTTGTTGATAAACTTTAATATCAGGGAAAAATTTTTCAATCTCTATTGGATAAGACTCCGAAGCGACCGTTCCATTTGTCCCCAAAACACCTACTTCTCTTTTTTTTGTAAAAACACCTATTTGCTCACTCGTTGGTCGAATAACGCCCAAAACTCTTTTTTCTGGTGCAAGTGTTGGCAAATCCAACTGTTGTATATTCCGCAAAGCCTTTGCAGAAGCGGTATTACACGCCAAAATCACCAAATGACAGCCTTCTGCAAAAAGAGCTTCTACACATTCAAGTGTATATTCATAAACTGTTTCAAAAGAGCGTGTTCCATAAGGCGCACGGGCATTGTCACCAAAATACAAGTAATCGTACTGTGGTAATGTTTTGACCAATTCTTTCAGAACCGTCAAACCTCCATAACCAGAATCAAAAACACCTATTGGCTGCATTTTACTTTAATTTCAAATGATTTTACGTTACTATTTACCACTTTTGCAATTTTTTACCACGGAGAAACGGAGAACACAGAGTTTGGCAAAAAATTAGCCTTCGGCTAATTTTTTTGCCTCCGTGACCTCTGTTTCTCCGTGGTAAAAATAAAAAATCTTCGATTTTTTCAACGCTAAATAGTTACGATTTTACTAAAATAAAAAATTATAAATACCTAATTATCAGTATTTTATAAGTAAGAACAAGTTTATTGCGTAAAAAAGCTGTATTGGTTTTCCAATACAGCTTTTTAATTATTTTTTAATTCAGAATGGTCGCTTTTGCTGCATCTAAGATAGCAAATGCTTTTTCGCTACTTGATGATTGTGCATAAACACGTAAGACAGGTTCTGTTCCAGAAGCACGGAACATTAGCCATTCGCCTTGTCCAAAGGTAAATTTAAAGCCATCAACATCTTCTGATTTAGACACTTTGTAAGAACCGAAATTTTTATAAATCCCTGATTTACAACTCTCTAATACTTTTTGCTTGATTTCTTCGGTAACGTGCAAATCGTAACGTTCAAAAGCAAACGAACCTACAATGTCATATACTTCTTGAATCAATTGTTTCAATGATTTGCCTGTTTTTGCCATAAATTCCATTACGACAAGTCCAATCCAAATACCATCACGTTCAGGAATATGTCCTTTTACAGCCAATCCGCCTGATTCTTCGCCACCAACCAAAACGTCTTCTTTTGCCATGATTTCTGCCAAATATTTGAATCCGATTTTAGTAACTACTGTTTCCAAACCGAATTTTTCAGCCATGTCCAACATTTTTTCAGTCACAGAGAATGTAATTGCTACTTTGCCTGTCAAATTTTTATATTTGAACATATACAATAACAACAACAATAAAATATGGTGTGAATCTACAAAGTTTCCATCTTCGTCATAAAGACCGATTCTGTCCGCATCGCCATCATTGGCTAAACCCAATTGAAGATTAGCGTCATTTTTTAGCAAATTAGACAATTCTTGTAAGTTGCGGTGAATTGGTTCGGGTGCTTGTCCGTGCATACCAGGATTCCAATCGCAATGCAAACAAGTAGCATTTGGCACAAGGCGACGAAGTGCATTTTGTCCAGCTCCATACATGGCATCGTACGCTAATTGAATATTTGATTTTTTTATTAATTTTAAATCAAAATTCTTCTCAGCGTGGGCAACATACATATCTTCGAGATTGATGTATTTGATTTTTCCACTTTCCATCAATGAAGCAAAAGAAGCCATTTTTTTGCTTACTTTTTTAGCAATTAAATCTTCTACTTCTTGAACAGCTGCGGGCAACATTGGTCCTCCAACACTTGATTTTAGCTTAAAACCATTGTATGTTGGCGGATTATGACTTGCTGTAATGACAACACCAATGTCAGATTTTGTTTTTACAACACCCAAAGAAACCATTGGTGTGCTGACAAAACCTTTTGCCAACTGTACTTTGATGCCATAAGAAGCCAACATCTGCGCTGATGCTTCTGCAAACATTTCTCCTCCAAAACGGCAATCGTGACCAATTACCGCTTTTTTCATTTTATTTTTTTTCATCCATTTTGCAGTAGCTTCCGCTACACGAAGGACGTTTTCTAAAGTATAATCTTCTGCAATGATGGCACGCCAGCCATCTGTTCCAAATTTAATTTGCGACATAAGGTTAGATTTTTAATGGCAACCTCCCTAAATCCCTCCCAAAGAGGGACTTTTAAGCGTGATGTTGCGTTGCGACTTTATTTAATTAGGTTAATGTGTGGTCTTAACTGGTTTTATCTGTATTTCCGCCTTTATTATCCTTATTTTTCTTAAAATTTTTGAATCTTTTATTTTTATTTGGATTAGCACTGCCTTGATTTTGTTCATTTTGAGGCAGAGTGTTGTCCGATTGCGGATTTTGCGGTTTATTTTGTTGCTCTACTTTAGGCGTATTGTTTTGTACAGGACGCTCAGGTTTGGGCGGACGTGGCTGTTGTTGTTGCGGACGTTGCTCGTTTTTAGCTTGTTCTGGTCTTGGTGGACGAGGTTGTTGCGGACGATTGTCCTCCTTGCGCTCAGGACGTGGCTGATTCTGCTCAGATCTACGCTCTATTGGTCTTACCTCGCTGTTGCGCTCTGGACGTGGAGATGCCGTTTTTTTAGCATCGTCACGACGTTCTGGTCTTTCGCCACGCTGCTCTGGCTTACGCTCAGGACGTGTATTGTCAGGTCTGCGTTCATCACGACGTTGCTCAGGGCGACGTTCTGGTCTTTCAGGACGTTCATTTTTAGGTCTTTCGTCTGTTGGAGAAGAAGGATTTCTATCGCCTTCAGGTCTTCTATTACCACTAAAACGATTGTTGGTCGCACCGCCCTTAACCATTGGAATATCACTTTCTTTTTTACGTTTGTTGTTTTTCTTCTTTTTCTTCTTTTCATTCGGAAGCTCAACAACACCTGTCAAATCGCCATCAAATCCAACCTCGATTTCTTCCTCTTCAATTACTTGTAAAGAGGATAAATCTGGTGGGCGAAGCCCTGATTTGTTCGCTTCCAAGATTTCTTTTACTTGTTCAATATCCAAAGGATAGAACTTGCCACGACCATGGTCTTTGTCATAACAATAATACATCAACCCTTTGAAAATATCTGTTTTCATCAATGACGCAGAGCCTTCTTCGGTATGTATCTTATCGGCATGGCTTGGAAAATGCTCCAAAGCATCAATATAAGTATCTAATTCATAATTCAAACAACATTTCAAACGACCACATTGCCCTGAAAGTTTAGATTGATTGATTGCTAAGTTTTGGTAACGAGCCGCTACGGTAGAAACTGATTTAAAATCCGTAAGCCAAGTTGAGCAACACAATTCACGACCACAAGGGCCTAATCCGCCAACTCTTGCAGACTCTTGACGTGCGCCAATCTGACGCATCTCGATTTTCACTTTAAATTCTCGTGCAAATTCACGAATCAGTTCACGGAAATCTACACGACCATCAGCAGTATAATAAAAGGTTGCTTTGCGTTTGTCGCCTTGATACTCAACATCGCCTACTTTCATGTCAATACCCAAAGTACGGGAAATCGCTCTAGCTTTTATCATCGTAGGTTTTTCAGCTTCTCGTGCTTCTTGCAGACGCTCCAAATCACGTTCATTTGCTTTGCGGATAACGCTTTGCAAAACTGTTTTTTCTTTGATGCCTTTTTTCTTCATTTGCGCACGAACCAATTCGCCAGAAAGTGAGATTCTGCCCAAATCATAGCCACCATTGTCAGATTCTACCAAAACCATATCGCCCGTCATAGAACGGGTATGAGAAGGGTTTTTAAAAAAATCTTTACGAGAGCCATTTTTGAAACTGATTTCTACGGTATCAAATTGGTAAGGGTCTTCTATATCGAGTGCCGACAACCAGTCGAAAGTATTCATTCTATTGCATCCACCAGTAGCGCATCCATTGCTTCCACAGCCTGATACTTTTCCTCCTTCTGCTGCCGCTTTACTACTACTTGTTCCACAAGAACATCCATTGCAAGCCATATATATTAAAAGTCTAAAATTTTAAATAAAAAATATTGGGGTAAATTTTGATTGTATAGTACAATAATTGCACCACTATACTAAAGACAAAGATACGATTAAACGAAACAACTCTACAAGAGTTTGGTTTTTTTTTCAAATTTTATTAATAAAAAATAAACTTCTTCAAATTTTCAGTGTTTCATTCGGCGGATTTGTTGGATAAATCCTACAAATTATCAAAAAATCATAGTCATCAATGGCGTTTTGGTTACAATAAGTAGTTGGGCTAAAATAAACGTGGTTATTTTTTTCAGTCGATTGCTCAAAAAGTGATAAATAACTTCCTTGTAGTCAGCTATTTATCACTTTTTTCTCAACGACAAAATAACCACGTTTATTTCTATACGCCTGCTTAAAACGTAAATAATAGGTAAGAAAAACAAAGACATTATTAAAAATTCGAGAACTCACATATAATCTAAAAGTATAATTTCAATGTCTAAAATGTTTGGATTTTTTTATTAAAAAATAAATTAAAATTTGTATTTTGTATAAAAAAAGAAATTTTAGATATAAATTTATATTATTTTCTTTGTTTTTATTTTTTATAAATGTATCTTTGTTGCGAGAGAACCAAAACAGATTATATTATCAGTAAAATTTTTAAAACCAAAAAAAATGGTACAGCAAGAACATTTCGGCAAATTAGACAAATTAGACCTTAGAATCTTACAATTACTTCAGGGAAACAGCAAAATCACCAATCTTGACCTTTCAAAAACCATCGGACTTTCTCCAGCACCAACATTGGAACGTGTCAAAAAACTGGAACAAATCGGTGTTATTGAGAGTTATCACGCTTTTGTCAATGCGACATCTATGGGTTTGAAAGTTCAAACATTCATTTTGGGCAATTTTGCATGGCAAAAACCAAATACCATGGAAACTTTCACTCAAAAAATCAAAGAAATTGAAGAAGTTGTGGAATGTTATTTTATAACAGGAGAAGCGGATTTTATGATGAAAGTTGTTTGTCAAGACCTTCAATCTTACGAAAAATTATTGTTTCAAAAAATATCTCAAATCCAAGAAGTGGAGCGAGTGCGTACACTGATGACGCTTTCTACAGTGAAGTCTGCAAAAATACTTCCTTTTGAGTATAACTAAGTAGCTGGGCTAAAATAACCGACATTTTCCTCTCAGTCGTTGGGAAGAAAAAACATAAATAACTTCCTTACTGTCAGCTATTTACGTCTTTTTTCTCAACGACGGAAAATGTCGGTTATTTCCATACGCCTACTTAAATAGGCTTGACAATAAAACCTTCCTTTTTCAAAAGATGAATAATGCCTTTTTCGCCCGACAAGTGCGCAGCACCAACAGCGAAAAAGGCATTTTTATGTGTTGCCAAATCTTTGATGGTTGCTGTCATTTTTTTATTTCTATCGTAAAGCAAAGGTTTTCGCAAAGATTTAAGATTTTTTTTACTATTACTATACAAAGCATGAATGTCACTGTCTGCATAAAGTGAAGATAATTTTTTCAGCTGACGTGCATTTTTCTTAACATTTTCTACAATGCTCAACAACTGTTCTGACTGTTGTTCTATGCTAATTTTTTGAAAAATAGACATTTGCATTTCAGCACTTTCCACGCCAAACATTTGTTTGCCCGAAGCACTTGCTTTTTTCCACAACAACTCGTCCATAGATACTTGATGGCAGGGAGCAATCATCGCTGCACTCATCAAATTAGCTAAAATCATCGGCTGTAATCGTTCCACGTATGAAAAAGGCGTTTGTAGTATACGCTCCGCCATTTTCTTTATCTTAATCATTTTTTTTGGCTTAAAAAAATCATTAAGTGTTTGATTATCAGGTAAAAATGAAATAGAAGAACCAAATGCAGCCAAATCGTCTAAATTGGTTTCGGCACAATACAAATCACATTGCTCAACAAAAGGCAAGACCTTCTCCACAAGTGCAACAGCCCTATCGTCCCAAACGTGAATTGTTCCAAACAAGTAAGAAACACGCTCCGACGAAGGATTTATTATTTGCCAAAGCAACGATTTTTTATTTTTATTCATCTTTTATTTTTCTAAAAAACTCAGAAGTGTTGATAAAATGAGCTTTAGCTCTTTGAAAATTGTACGTTTTAACCTTAAAACGGCAATATGTGTTTTATCACGAGCTAAAGCTCATGCTACCTAAGTCTTCACAACTTCTGCCATTGCTTTTTCCCATTTCCTTGCGCCATTTTGATATGCTTTGAGAATATCCACGTAAGGCAACTCACCTTTACCATTATAGATAAACATAAGGGCAAACTGTTTTTGAGTATGCTCCATAGCAATATTCATGCTTGCTTTGTGCAAACGAAAAGCCTCTCTCATTCGTCTTTTCATAAGGTTGCGGTCATGCGCTCTTTTGAATGTTTTTTTTGAAACAGAAAAAGCAACTTGCAAGGGAGCAGCCTGATTTTCGGCAGGCATCCAAACAAAACGAACAGGATAGGCATTAAAAGTATTGGTATTACCTTTTTCAAAAAGCGTACCGATGGTTTTACGGCTTTTGAGCCGTTCACTTCTATGGAAAGAAAAATCTGCCAAAGGAATAAATATTTCGTTTGAAACAATTGATATTTTAAAGACTTGTAACTTTACCGACTATTGACTTATGACTACTTCGTAAGTCGGTGGCATCTACGAAGTGCCGCCCGTTTAGGCCAATGTCATTAAGCTAAGGGTTTTATAGCCATTTTTTCATAATTATCTAAAAATCAATTGATTATAAAGTATTTTCAAAAAATAAAGCCTTAAAAAA
>JAYWHK010000072.1:0-31834 GCA_043777755.1 Saprospiraceae bacterium | reverse complement strand
AATATGATTTTTTGAAAAAAGGTTATTTTTAGTGCCAAAAGTACAAATTCGCAAATAAATGCTTTTTTGCTTTTCCTGTCACAAATGTTTATTTATTTAAAAAAATATTGCTTTTTTGGTATAAAAATAATATTTATTTTAAAAATATAAAATTTATTATTATTATTTTTTATTAATTCATATTACGCAGCCCTTTGGCGTTGCTCTGCGTAACATCAGTTATTAAAAAAAGTACCTACTCTATTAAAGGCTTTTCGGTTGCCGCCTATTCGTTTGGTTTTTTGCTACTGCAAAGATACGACTACTCCAAAAAATCTACAATAGTTATTTATAACTATTGACATGATAAACAACTGATTGTCAGTGTTTTACGCTGTAAAAATATTTTTAAAACAAACAGAATACGTGTTTTTTTAGGTGCTTTTTATTTTTTCGACGAAAATACATGAATTATACTCATCTGCATTAGGTTTTACCATTTTAGTAAAAGTGGATTTTAGAGAATCTACAGCACTTTGTCATCTTTGTCCAAAGGACTCCTTCGTGAGAGCGATAGCGAAAAGAACTCGAACTAAGTGTTTGCAAAAAGAGTACAATTTTAGAGAGAACCTTTTATCTGGTTCTTCAACCTGACGGTTGAAGATGACCACAAAGTGGTTAAAACAAAAGTGCTGTAGCTTTACTATATTTCCGTTTTAAGGGTAAAACTAAATGCGTTACAGTATAGCTATTTCAAGATTTGTAAATAGCCTTGCAGGGCCTATGGACACTAAAAGGAATTTTTTAAGTTTTATATAAAAAAAATGCTTTATCGTGTGGATAAACGCTATAATTCCTATATTTGTCCGAAATAAAAACAAATTTTTAAAGTATGAAAAAAATAACCTACATTTTACTTTTTCTTTGCCTAAACGCTTTTATGGCATTGGCACAAGACGCTCGTTATCGCCTCGAATTGGTTTCGGGAGATGTCTATGTGGCGGAGAATTTCCAATCTTTTTTGAAAAAACCGCTTTTAGAAGAAGCTGTTGATGGAAAAACGTATAAAATTGTTCAATTTTATAATATTCCATCGCTCGAGCAACAAAATGAGCTTCGGGCATTGGGTGTAGAATTGCTCAATTATTTGCCAAACGATGCTTATGTTTTTTCAGTCAAAAAAGATTTTGATTGGTCTCGTTTGAAAGATTTTAACATTCGTGCAGTATTGCCGATTGAGCGAAAATGGAAGCAAAGTCGCATGATTTTAGAACCTCCTTTTCCTGACTATGCCCGCAATGGCGATGATGTTTTGGTGCTTATTCAATGGTACAAAAACATAGAAAATCGCCGTGCAATGGATTTTTTAAAAGCAAAAAATATTCGCATTGATGAAACTTTTGGTATGTCAAATTTTGTTTATGCAACGATAAAAAGTACTGATATTCAGCAAGTTGCATCTTATTCTTTTGTTTCATTTTTAGATTTAATACCTCCTGCTGGCGAGCGAGAAGACAATGACAGCCGTTTGTTGCAAGCGTCAAATGGTTTAGATGATGAGTTCACTTCTGGCGTAAGACTGAATGGCGAAGGCGTTAGTGTTTTGGTGCGTGATGATGGTCTTGTTGGCCCTCACGTGGACTTCAAAAATAGGGTTGTCAATATCGGAAAAGGTTTGAGTACCGTACATCACGGCGACCAAGTTGCTGGCGTTTTGGGTGGTTCGGGCAATGTTGATGCAACCAAAAAAGGCATCGCTACGGGAACTAAAATTTTCGTAACGGACTATGAATCAACACATACCGACACCACTTTGGGTTTGCACAAATACCACAACATGATGGTGGCAAATTCATCGTATAGCGATGGTTGTAATCAATACACAACCAACTCGCAAACGGTTGATAATCAGATGTTTAATTATAAAAAACTAATGTATGTTTTTTCATCTGGAAACAACAACGGTTTGGGCGTAAATCCCAATTGTTTTTATGGTGCTGGTGCGCAATGGGGCAATATTACAGGTGGTCACAAACAAGCTAAAAACTGTGTTGCGGCTGGAAATATCAGTGCTGGAATGGTGATTGAGCCTACAAGTAGCCGTGGGCCTGCGCACGATGGACGTATCAAACCTGACATCGTGGCGCACGGAACGAATGTAAATGCTACTTTTCCAAGCAATAAATACCAAGCGAATACAGGAACGTCGTTTTCTGCGCCTGCAACGGCTGGTGTTTTGGCGATTATGTACCAAGCGTATCGTTTGAAAAACGCTGGCGCAAATCCAGATGCCGCTTTGATGAAAAACTATTTGCTCAATACGGCTTATGACATGGGAACGATTGGACCAGATTTTATCTATGGATTTGGAAATGTGAACACCAAGAGAGCTGTACAAGCCATTGATAATCAATGGTTTGATAGCGGAGAAGTGCAACAAGATTCTGTTATTGTTTTGACTGTGAAAAAACCTGACACGAGCAAATCGTACAAACAATTGAAAATCATGGTGAACTGGGCAGAACCGAATGCTTCGCCTAACTCAAAACGTGCGCTCATCAATGACTTGGATTTGACGGCAAAAAGCAAAAATAGCAATGACGTTTTGTTGCCTTTCGTTTTAGACCACACGCCTACGGTTGAAAAGTTGAATGCTGCGGCTCGAAAAGGTCGTGACTCACTTAACAATGTTGAGCAAATCGTGGTCAATAATCCTACAACTTTTGATTATTCTATTCTTGTAAAAGGCACAAAAATTCCTCTGGAAAAACAAGCGTTTTACATTACTTATGATTGGATTGAAAATGACCTTACTTTGATACATCCTATTGGTAATGAGTCGTTTGCGACAGGAGAAACAATGAAAATTCGTTGGACAACACCTTCTATAGACTCGTCTGCAAACGTGAATTTTTCGTACTCCGAAGACGATGGACAGAATTGGGTAGCGGTTGGAAAAACAACTTTGACCCGTACTTTTTTTGATTGGAAATTGCCAATAAAAAACACTTCAAAAGCAAAAATCCGCATTGAATACGGCAATGAAAAGGTAGAAAGCCCAAAAACTTTCCACATCGTAGCAGCTCCTAAAAACTTGAAAATCACTAAGGTATGTCCAGATTCGGCAACTTTTACTTGGGATTTGGCAGCTGGCGCAAACCGCTATACAATTCTGCAACTGGGCAATCGTTACATGGATTCAGTGGCAACTTTCGCTGGCGGAAAAGGTCAAATCAAAATCAACAAATCATTTTTTGCAGATGAAAATTGGTTTTCGATTCGCTCGGCTGACAGTTTGGGTTTGAGAGGTCGCCGCATCAATGCGATTTCGTACAAAGGTTCTTTGCTGAATTGTCCTCAAAGCCAAGATGTTGCAACAACAAGCCTTCCTCGACCTATTGTACAATACAATTCTCAGTGTGGAACATTGAGTGATTCAGTGGTGATGACAGTGAAAAACGTAGGTTTAGAGTATATTTCAGGTATAAAAGTTTTTTATAAATTTGGAGAAAATGCAATTGTTGAAAAAACATTGCCAGATACGATAAGTCCTTTATCATCAGCAACTTATGTTTTTCCAGAAAAAATAATTTTTGATGGTACAGATAAAAAAACATTGAAAGTTTGGTCGTCTTTGACAAATGATAAATTCTTATACAATGATACTTTACAAAAAGTTATTAGCTATAATTGTTTGAATACGAGTAGTTTAGCTGTAAATTATCCATATAGTCAAAATTTTGAAGGCATTCCAAATGCTTATCCCAATGCTTGGTCGGTGTCTAATCCAGATTATGCTGCGACTGTCGGGCCTTTTGAAACGATTGGTGCATCGGGAACAAAATCGCAAGTGATGGCGATGGATTTTACAACAAGTAACATTGGTCAAAAAGACGAATTGTTTAGCGTTCCTATCAAAATTCCAGCGAATTTGACGGACATACCTTACTTGCTTTTTGATGTAGCGTATGGCTCTTTTGAGGTTTCAACTGTAAGTTCTGACAGACTGAAAGTGCTTGCTTATGACGATTGTCAGCACACCAATGGGCAAGAAATATACAGCAAAGCTGGCTTAGAATTATCTACAACGACAACGAGTAACGGACAATGGTTGCCGAATCGTGGCAGTAACTGGCGAACAGAAGTCATAGATTTGACCGCATTGAAAGGGAAAGAAATTATTTTGGGTTTTCAAGGTACAAGTCAGAAAAAAAGCATCTTGTATTTGGACAATATTCGTTTTTCTACATTCATACCAAAGAAAGCTGATGCGACAATGAACAATGTTGCGTCAAGTGTTTGCTCAAAAGAAAGTTTGACATTTAGAGCGCAAAATCCAGACCTAACTTACACATATTTCTGGAATTTTGGGGCAAGTGCAGTGCCTTCAACGGCTGTTGGCTCAGGACCAATTACAGTTATTTTCGGCGCAGCTTCTGGTCAAAATGATGTTCAATTGATTGTAAAAGCCTATAATTCAAGCGATACGAGCAAAAAAATTGTTCAGATTGAAAAATTAGCACTGGCTAATTTCTCTATGGTAAAAAGTGGCTTGACCGTAACTTGTACGAACAAAAGCCTTGACGCTACGAGTTATCTTTGGGAATTTGGCGACGGTACAAGTTCTACGGAGGAAAATCCAATCCATGTTTTTTCCAAAAATGGAACGTACAACGTTACACTAACAGCAAGCAACGATTGTGGAAAAGTTCAATCTAAAAAACCAATTAGCGTTGCAGCTTCGGTTGGCGTAGAAGAATTGTTTGACGCTTCGCAAGCTGTTGTTTTTCCAAATCCAAACAAAGGAATTTTTGATTTAATCATTGACAATCAATCACTTAACGAAATGGAATACACGCTTACTGATGTTTTAGGAAAAATAATTTTGACGAAAAAAATTAACCTTCCTCTTGGAAAAAATACAATTCCAATAGAAAATAAAACACTCAGTGCAGGGCTTTATTTCCTTCAACTCAATGCGAAGAATAAGCAAACAACGTTGAAAGTGGTGGTGGAGTAAAAAGGGAAATACTTTAATTTAATTGTAAAAAAAAACGCTAAAACATCTTTTGTTTTAGCGTTTTTTTAATTTCTAATCCTCCTTACTTCCCCGATACGCTTTCCATGCGCCCAGCAAAGCAGGAATTGCAGAAACGCCAATAATACCAATCGTAATCAATGAAAAATTCTTTTTCACGATAGGAATTTGACCTAAAAAATAGCCCGCCCAAACGCAAACTGTTACCCAAAGTACACCACCGATGATGTTGTAAAAAGAGAATTTTTTGTAATCCATCTTGCCAACACCTGCGATGAAAGGCGCAATCGTGCGAATAATTGGCGCAAAACGGGACATTACAATGGTCAAAGCTCCGTATTTGTCAAAATATTTTTGTGTATCTTCCAAATAACGGGGTTTTATCCAACCTTTTGCCAAAATCTTATCGCCAGCAAAATAACCAATCGAGTAATTGACAAAATTACCCAAAAGGGCTGCGGCAATCATCAATCCTGTCAAAATAAAAGGGTTCATATTTCCGATAGCTGCCATTGCGCCCGCTGCAAAAAGCAACGAATCACCAGGCAGAAAAGGGGTCACGACGAAGCCCGTTTCGGCAAAAACAATGAGGAATAAAATCACGTAAATCCAAACGCCATATTCTGCCGTAAGAAGTTCGAGGTGTTTGTCGATGTGAAGGATAAAGTCAATGAGTTGTGTCATAAATTGTTATATTGTTAGAATGTTATATTGTTAAATTGTTGTATTGTTTGCTTAGAAATCTACATCAAATTATTCATTATGCGAATATTGGGTTAGGTAATCAATGACAATAGAAAACTTATGAAAAATCTACTCTTTTTGTCATTCAGAGTGCGAAGCACATGGAATCTCGCCCGTAGGTTCTCTCTAAGAGGCAATCGTAGTGTGGGATTTCTCCGCTAAAGCTACGAAATGACAAAAAAGAGTAGATTTACGTTATTACAGTTTTGTTATTAACAACATTTTTGATTAGAAATAATCTTTTCAGCCCAATATTCGCATTCATTATTTTCCAAGTTGCAAAGGTAAAAATTTTTTAAATAAAAAAGCACGTAATTTCGCTTTTGAAATTACGTGCTTTAAGATATACTTGGTATAAAATATCTACTATATGGTTAGCGGTCACTTGTTTGTTTGGGTTGCGCCTTGCCTTTTTCTTTAGTTGCCGAGTTGGTATCTAAGGATTTGTGTCCTTTTTCAACAGAGGATTCACTGCTGTTTCCCGTCACAACTACGACGAGTAAAGTAAGGCAAAATGCGATGATGCCAAAAATTAAGTAATGTTCAACACTTTTCTTTTTGTCTTCGCCAGATTTTTTACGCTCAATTAATTGCTCAATTTTACGGTTTTGAGTGTTGTTGGGTTCGTTTTGAGTACGTCTCATGGGTGCATCGTTTGAATTTGAATCTGAAATTCGTTAAATAATTTTGTTCCAATCAGTGTTTCAAACATCTGATTTAGTTGGGTGTCAAATTGGTCTTTTGGTAGATTTTCTGAATTTATATCTATTATTTTTACAATAATAATTTTCTTTAAAGTAATAGAGCGCAGCGTTGTGACAATAAAATTATTTTTGGTCAAACGTGGTCTAAATTCTAATTTTTGGGTTTCTCGATAAACAGATAAAAAAAGTTCTAAATCACTCGAAGTCAAGTCGTTATAAGAATATTTTCGGTCGATTCCTGTACGTTTGATGTAGGTTTCAAGCGAC
Organism: Saprospiraceae bacterium; assembly: GCA_043777755.1. Classification (GTDB taxonomy): domain Bacteria; phylum Bacteroidota; class Bacteroidia; order Chitinophagales; family Saprospiraceae; genus CANHEE01. The sequence continues at coordinate 25,102 of JAYWHK010000072.1, read as the reverse complement.
TCTCCTTCCAATAAAGGACGCATATAATACAAGCCAAAATCAGCCTCAAAAATAGGACTAACTTGGTCATAGTAATCGGATTCATGCGTATAGAGGAGTTTGAACGACTCACTCAACAAATCTTTAACAGCACTTTTTAAGACCCTGACAACAACACTATTTTTTTGATTTCGAGGTTTCCCTGCAAAAGCCAAAAACTCACTTGCATTGTACCATTCGTCAATGACAAAATGGTGGCTCAACGCAATGATGGTTTGCATATCAGCTTCTTGTCGAAGCTCTTGTTCCAGCGGATTGTAATGGTTGTGACTTGACTGATTTGTTTGAAAATCTGTTGTTTCTCTGTTTACAGCTGCCGAATTCGCAAAGGCAACTTGCTGATCTATACTATGGTTATTTTCAAACAAAATAGGCTTAGGCAATACAGCAGTTTTTTCAACTGACATACTAACATTAGCCCGAATACTGAGGTTTTCTTTTGGTGTAAATATGGTTTTTTCCGTTTTTTTTCTAATAATATTTCCAAGTACATTCAATTTGTCAGTGGTCAAAAAGGCTTTTCGGATATGCCAAACAACGATGTCGTCTGAAATGTCCAATAAACGTCCTTCTTGAATGTACTTTTGCGTATATTGAGAATACTTCTTTTTATCATTGCATTTTTTAGCGATATGAGCGAAAAATTTTTGTCGCAAAACCACTTTGTCTTCCTTAGAAACCAACAAGCGATTTGCTTTTTTATGTTTTTTTTGCATGGATTTCAGAAGCAACTCGGAAGTTTCTTCATCGCTTAAAAAGCAAACAGATACGTCAATATTTAACTCTTCTTGAAACAAATGCGCTACATAATCCCTAAAAATGATATTAGAACTATAAAAACTTGATACAAAGATAAGACTTATTTTTGGTATTGCAAATTTTTTATATGAATAAAATAAATATTTGATAAAATTTCTTTGCTGTGACATCAAATCGTAGTACCTTGTTTCGCTCAAGTGCAATGTTGTTTGACTTTCAAAACCATCTTGTAAATAGTTGATAGTCAAGTTTTTATTAAGTTGAAATTTTTTTATTTGATTAAAGAAACGTTCATTTTCTGTATTTGAGAGTTGAATATTTCGCTTTAACAAATCATTAACAAAAGTTTGTCTAATATTCTCCCAACCTTGTCTTTTTCCAAAATTTGGCATGATTCGAGGCAATTCGTTTGCAAAATCATTCTCAAAATTGGCTGATAAAATTGAATCTTCGTCTAAGCCATCAAACAAGATTGTTGGCGTAAAAACGTAAGGCGAGGCAAACTGCGAAAACAACAAATCAGCGCAATAATCAATGTGCAAAGAATGGCAACGGTGCGGCTCTGAAAGAATCCATTCTGCAATGTCATTTTTATCTTTTTCGTTCACCAAATGCTTGTCCGCTGGCAAAACAATGCTCAACGCCAAGGACTCAAACGCAGCCATCCCATAGACAGTAGGCACTGACCATTGGTATTTCAACAGGAGCTGATCCAAGTGATTTTTGAGCGTCTGGAGGTAATTTCCATCGTGAATGATGAAATCTTCGCCTTGTCCGAAACTCAAAAAGGTGACTTCTTTGCCCTGTATCATTCCTGCCAACATTTTCTCTCTGGTGAAAATGATACCGAGCATATTAAATTTTTCTCATAAGTTTTTAGCTAAAAAAAGCCGATGTTAGTATGTAGATTCCTTCCCAAACGGCAAAGTTCAGCACTTATATTTACATAGTCAATAGCTATTGACTGTCACAAAAATAGAATTTTTATCATAAGGTATAAAAATCTGATTATGAATGACTAATAATTGGTATAAAATTATATACTTTTTTATTTTATTAATAAAAATGAAAAATCATATTTTTTATTCAAAAAATATGTTAAAATATTTTTATTTTTAAAACAATTAATTTATATTTGCAGGTATTTTACAGCGTATAAAAGAACCATAAAGTAACTATTTACCACTCTTTCAATTTTTTACCACGGAGAAACGGAGAACACGGAGTGTGACAAAAAAAATTAGCCGAAGGCTAATTTTTTTGCCTCCGTGACCTCTGTTTCTCCGTGGTAAAAAATAAAAAATCTTCGATTTTTTCGACGCTAAACAGTCATAAAAGTAAAAATAAAATCACAATGCAAAAATGCAATTCTTGCCAAGGTATTTTATTGCCTGGCGCAAATTTTTGTCATAAATGTGGCGCAAATGCAAGCGTCAAAAATGAAAGTACAGTTGTTTCTGACGAAGAAGCGACTATCACTACCTTATTTTCGTCAGCACCAAAAAACATTGATTTTGAGGTCATTGAACAAACCGAAAATATAGAAAAAAACACCGTGGAGTCTTTTTTAGAAAATATAAAAGAAGCAAAAATTGACCTCGGCGAACCTGTCGTTGAAGTAAAAAAAGAAGTGCCTAACGATTTGAAATTGATTGATTTCGTGGACTTTAAAGCACTGTTTTTCAATGCTTTACACGCTCGTGTACAAGATGAACACAACCCAAAACAGTACAGTGATTTTGTAGAGCGTTTTTACAGAAAAAACTTTTTGAACACCCTTACGCAACGTTACGATGCGCTCATTGATGAATTTTTAGTAGTAGAAAAAAAAATGGTATCGCCCGAAAAACCCAAAGAGCGTTTGATGGACAATACCATTGAAAATTTGGTGGACTATTTTATTTACTCTTATTGCCACGATTTGAGCGATATTTATCCAAGTCAAATCATTTTGCGCTATGCCGATGCAAAACCTACAGACATCAAAAACAGTGCTTTTTTCTACGATTTTTTACAATTAAAAGATGAAAAAATTGTCGTTTATCGTGATTTTATCAGTATGCCGCAAGAGAAATTAAAAAACACTTTTCAATCTTATCTTTTTACAGAACGAGAAGAAATGGTGTATTTCATCTGCGACCTTTCCATTACTGGCAATGGAAAAGAAGGTTTTGCCATTTCCAACAAACGCCTTTATTGGCGAATGTCCTTAGGAAAATCACATTCCGTAAGTTTTGACAACATCAATAGCATCAAACACCGAGAAGAATGGCTCGAAGTCAATGGCTTGTTTTTTAACATCAATAAAAGCTTGAATATGAAGGTTTTACGAATGTTGAAAAAGATAAAAATGATTTATGAGTGTTAAATTGTTGGAATGTTAAATTGTTCATACACAACAATACAACAATTTAACAATACAACAATTTAACTGAAAACTAAAAATCCACTTGATAACTAATCACTGGCACTAAGCCCGATTGCTGTCGGTAAATCCACTGGGCAGTTTTGGCATCGTAAGTACGACTCAAACCATCTTGATTGTGGTAAGCGATGACATTTTGAATGTCAAGAGCCAAAGTATAAGCTGATTTTGCTTTGTCTTTTCGGTACGCAATGCGCAAATCTGGTCTAAAATAGGCTTTGTTTCGCTCCGTAAAAGGTCGAGTAAAGTCCAAACGAGGTTCTTTGCCGTCCGATTGAGGTACGCCTGGTCGAAGTGGTGTCAAAGGCAAACCTCCATTGTATATTATTTTTACACCTAGCTGCAAAACATTGTTTTTCTTCAATTTCCATTCTTTTCCGCCTATAAAATTCGCTTGACATCGGCTGTCGTATTGCGTACTGTAAGTTTTGCCGTCAAGAGGCTCATAAGTAGATTGATAAATGGAAGTCGAAGCAGTAAAAAACGAACCATCACCGAAGCCTTTTTCAAAAGAAAGTTCAATACCTTTGTTTGTTCCAAAACCTTCACTGACCAATTCTTGCTCTGCAAAACCCGTGATATTGTTTATCAAACTGTAAGTACTACCGATATTCAGCGAAACAGGCACATTAAATAAGCGTTGATAATAGGCTTCCATACGAAGTCTTGCTCCTTTCCCAGCCAAAATCTCATACGCCGCTACAAAATGATGCGCTTTCATAATGTCTAAATTTCTATTTGGCGTTAAACCATAAGTTTCTTCACTTCTTTGAGCGAAATAACTACCCATCGGTAATATTTTTCCATGCAAACCATAAGCTAAACTAAGTGAATGATTTTCAACGACTTGAAACCTCATGTTCAACCTTGGCTCGATAGAATATTTTTGATTAAAACTAAAATACATGGCGTGCATACCTGCGTTCATCGAAAACCTTGGAGTTGGCGCATACCTAAATTGCAAGTAAGGCTGTACTAATAAAGGATTTTCAACATCACGACCCTCAATTTTTGTATCAATGACTGGATTTTCAAAATCCGTATATCTTTTATAAAAATCAAAAAACAAATAACTCAGATTTACACCTGTTTTCAACGCCAATTTTGGATTGAATTTGTAACTGTAAAAGGTTGATAAAGAGAGCCTTCCGTCTTGATGGCGCTCTTTTGAAAGCGTGACAGTATCTTGAAAAGATTTTTTCAAATAATAATCATTGGTCGTTACGAGTTGGTTCATCAACGCAACTGTAGTTTTAAAATACGATTTTTCATTGATTAAATAAAAATGCGTCAAACCCAATGCGCCCATATTGGTGTTAAAATCGTAGGTATTTCTTTCCGCAAAAGTCGTGAGCGTGTCACCAGCCTTTTCTTTTTCGCCACTCAAACCGCCAATTCCAAAAAGCGTAACAATACTTTTTCCATTTTTACTTGGTAAAAAAACATTAAACGACAAATCTTGAAAATCATTAGACGTTTTTTTGCCAACCAAATACAAACCGACTCGATTCAAAATACTCAGCGTTGAATAACGGTAACTTATGAGGTAACTTGCTCTTGATTTTTTGGAAAAAGGTCCTTCCTGAGCATATTGCAAGCCCAAAAGACCAGCTTTGATGGTTCTTTCGGTTTTATCTTGGTTTCCTTTGCGGAATTTCATATCAAAAACACCTGAAAAAGCATTGCCGTATTCAGCGGGGAAAGCACCCGTCATAAAATCAGAAGTCGCTAACATATTGGTAGAAAAAACGGTCAAACCACCACCCGACGAACCGATTCGAGCAAAGTGATTCGGATTTGGAATGTCAATTCCTTCCAATCTCCATGACAAACCGATGCCCGAATTGCCTCGAATCACAATGTCAGAACGGGTGTCACGATTGGCTTGAACACCTGGAAAACCCATCGCCATACGAGCAGGGTCATTGGCAGAAGCTGCCGCCCTTTGTGTTTCTTCGACCGAAAAAGAACGTGCGCTCAGAACAGCCGCTTCGTTCAACGCACGGTTTCCTTGATTTTTAAACGCCTTCACGACGACTTCTTGTTGTTGAAAAGCCGCTTCGATGAGTTCGATGTTCAGTACCAATTCTTTAGCAGAATTGAGGATAATATTTTCACTCGAAAACGTACTGTAACCCAAGTAACCACATTCGACTTTGTGGCTACCAATAGGTACGTTTTTGATGATAAAATCGCCATTTTCGTCCGTTATTGCACTCATAACTGGCTGTAAATCAGCGATAACGATGGTCGCACTTATCAAAGGCTGTCGAGTATCTTTGTCGATAACATTGCCTTTGATGGTTTGTTTGAGTTGTGCGAAAAGAGAAACGGACAAGCCTAAAAAAAGTGTTATAATCAGTGATTTTTTCATATTTAAAAGTGTTTGATTAGGAATTTTGTTTTGCAAAGTTAGTTTTTTATTTTTTAAGTTGCGAATTTTCTAACACGAATTTCATCGAATTGCTTGAATTACACGAATGAAAATAATGAATCTTGACTCTACATCGCTGTCATGCGACGAAGGAGCTTGGCTGTGATGATCATTGTATATATATCTTAACCACAAGATTAGTTTTCAAAAATTGATTTCTTATTGGAGTTCTTAATTTTTCATCAAGTTCGAATGGTGTAAAATGATATTCTACATTGAATCCAATCTCTTTTTTATTCTTTAATTTTTTTCCAAAACAAAACCCAAAAGAGCTATCTAATGTACTGATAATCAATGCTTTTTATTCCTCTGAATCAATGTTTTTGTATTTCCAATCAGTAGAAAGATTGATTATCCCAGCACCTAAAGTAGTATTGAAATAACAATCATTTTTCAATGGTTTAATTTTGGTAAGTAAGAATTGCATTCCAGCAAAAAATTTTGAAAAAGCTGTTTTGTCTTCGTTTTTGACGCTCATTTTCACCACAAACACTTTCCCAAATTTTTAAAATTTGATAGATGCTATCAGTATTTTTAAAATCAAATTTGGGTAATAAGGATTGACTATTATAAGCGATTACTTCACAATTCAGAATTGGTTTGTTCAATATTTTTAATAAAGAAGAATCAGTTTGGGCAAAAATTATTTCTTTTGAACATAAAATCAGTATTAAAAAAAGTATTTTTTTCATCGTAAAAAGTATTTTAATGAATTAATACTACAAAATTACATTTCCATTAAAAACAAAGCAATTTATTTCTTCGCTTTGTTTGCGAAAGTGAAATTTTTATTTCGCTAAAAATGCGAAAAAAAATGATTTTTCTGAAAAAAGGTCTTGAAATTCTCGTTTTGAGCGAAAAACAAAATTTTATTTGGTGAAAAACAAGCGTGTTAATTGTATTTTTCTTATACTGTAACGCATAAGGTTTTACCCTTTTTTCTAAAGTATCAAAAAAAATCCTTACTTTTGTGAAAAATTAGCTCCTTTACGTATTGGAGCTTAATCAATTGAAGTAAAAAAATTATGCGAATAGATGTTTATTTGGTAGAAAATAAATTTTTCCCATCAAGAGAAAAAGCAAAAACAGCCATTATAGATGGCAATGTATCCGTCAATAACAAAGTGATCGGCAAAGCGAGTTTGATGTTAGAAGAAACAGATTTGGTTGAAGTGGCTGACAACTCTTTGATGAAATATGTGAGTTTGGGCGGATTTAAATTAGAAAAAGCCATTGAAGAATTTTGTTTTGATTTTAATGGAAAAACTGTCCTTGATATTGGTGCCTCAACAGGTGGTTTTATAGATTGTGTTTTGCAGCATGGCGCAACAAAAGCGATTGGTGTCGATGTTGGAACAGAGCAATTACATGAATCTTTGCGTAACGATTCAAGAGTGCAATCCTTTGAAAATCAGAATATTAAAGAATTTGAGCTGGACGAAAAGGTAGATGTCATTGTAATGGACGTTTCTTTTACATCTCAGAATTTGTTATTTCCTTTTTTGCAAAAATTCTTAAATGAAAATGGTGCATTTATTTCACTTATCAAACCTCAATTTGAGTTAGACCAACGACTGAGGTTTAGTAATGGTATTGTAAAAGATAGAAAACTTCATCTAAAAGTCTTGCAAAAAACGGTTTCCGAAGCTGCGAAAAATGGCTTTTTTATTCAAAAAATAATCAAAGCACCCATTCAAGCAAAAAAAAATGAAGAATATTTGGCGTTGTTTTACAATTATCCGCCAGTGCAATTTGTAGATTTAAAGAAAGTCGCAGAAATCGAGTATTAAGCCTACTTGAAAAAATCTTGAAACACAAAACCATTCATTGACCATGAATAAGTCCCTTACTGTCGTCCTATTTTTTCTGGTGGAAATACTTTCTGCCCAAACAGTCCATCAGCATTGCGGAACAAACGCTGCAATGAATGATTTTTATAAAAAAAATCCAAATGCCAAAATCGTACAACAAAACATTGACAATCAATGGTTTGCAAAAATGAACAATGGCGATTTGGAAAATCGAAGTGCTGCCATCGTTACATTGCCCGTCGTTTTTCACATCATTCACAACAATGGTACTGAAAATATTTCAGATGCCGATGTTACCGCATCGCTCGCTCGACTCAACGAGGTTTTTAGCAACAGCGCACCATTTTCAAAATCCATTGACTCCAAAATTCAGTTTTGTTTGGCAAAAACTGACCCAACAGGCAAAGCTACTTCGGGCATTACACGTAATGTTTCGCCGCTTACCACTTTCACCGTCGAAGACGACGATGAAAATGTTAAAAACATAAACCGCTGGTTTCCTTACGATTACATCAATATTTGGGTCGTAAAAGACATAAAAAGCAACGTTGTAGGGCCTGGTATTTATGGTTATGCGTATTTGGCAAACGCTCATGGCGGTAGCCTTGATGGAATTGTTCTTGAGTCCGCTTTTGTCAATGGCGTGAAGGAATTAACGCCTGTTTTCGCACACGAAATGGGACATTATTTGAACCTTTACCATACTTTTGACAATGGTTGTTTCAATAACAATTGCTTGCAAGATGGCGACCAAGTTTGCGATACTCCGCCCGACAATACGACTCAAAATATCTGCACATTCAACTCTTGCACGACTGATGCCGATGACAAAAAAGCCCAAAACCCTTTCAAATCTGATGTTTCTGACTACGCTCAGAATTTTATGGATTATTCAAAACTGGACTGTTACGAGTCATTTACGCAAGGACAAAGCCTGCGTATGAACGCTTGTATTTTAGATGAACGGGCAAGTCTTTTGAAATCAAAAGGCTGTGATTCGCCTTGTTTGTCCAAAATAAATGTCAATTTTTCAGTACCACAAAACAAAGTCTCAATTGGTACAACGCTCACTTTTACCAACTCGACCACAGGCGCAACCAGTTATAAATGGTTGATTGATAATGTTTTAGCATCGAATAATAAAGATTTTACGTATCAATTTGATAAAATTGGAAAATTCAAAGTTACCTTGATTGCCAGCAACCAAGACCCTATTTGTGATGCGGAGAAAACGGTGACAGTGGAGGTAGTTTGCACGGCGAAATCCTTGTTTTCATTGAGTAAAAAACAAGTTCTTCCGAATGAAAACATCACAAGTTCCAATCAAAGTACTGGCGCAAATGCTTACACTTGGTACATTAATGGAAAAGTTTTTTCAACACAAAAAGACATTAATTTTTCTTTTGACAAAAATGGAATTTATACCATTTCGTTGCTTGCAAAAGGAGTCAATTGTAGCGATTCTACTTGGCAAACGGTCACTGTGGATTGTGGTTTTAACATTAAGTTGGCAAGTACAAGTACGACCATTGATGTCAATGAAAACATTACATTCACCGCTTCTTCGTCTGTTGCCAACACTATTTTTTCTTGGAAAATAAATGGACAAAGTGTTGTAAATCAATCGAATAGCTATACCACTTCTTTTGCCAGCATTGGCATCAATACTATTTGCGTTTCAGCAACAAAAAACAATTGCACCCTTACAGAATGTGCTGATGTGACCATTAGCGACAGCAAATCTTGTGAATTGAATTTTCAAACCGTTTTTCACAATGACCATCAAGAAGAGGCTTTTAGTGTCAGTGCGAATGGCAATGGAAGCAATATTTATGTGGCTGGTCGTAGAGATAGTGCCGCTTTGTTATTGACCACCGATGCAAAATTTAATATTTTAAAGCAAAAAACATTCAAGGTTAGCCCATACGATGATGTCGTAAAAGAGATGATTTTTGAGAACGATTTTATCGCCTATTTGACCATTCATTCTTTAGAAAACAACAAACTAAAAGCGACATATTTAGCAAGATACAGTTTTCAAAATGATTCGATGTATTGGCTAAAAAAACTTGGCGATGCTGACCTTAACGTAAAAAGTTCAACCATCGCAGCAAACAATATTGTCATTGTTGGAGAACAAAAAGTGAACAATGTTGATAAAAATTTTGTCACTTCTTTGAGTAGAGCTACGGGTGATTTTGTTTGGTCAAAGCATTTTGAGCCTGTGGACAGTGCTAATTATAGTATAAGTTTTGAAAAAGCAATTTACACTGGTACTTCAATTTGGATACTGAGTAATTACACCAATAAAAACACAAAGCTAAGAAGACCTTTATTGTGCCGCTTAAATACAAGTGGAACTGTTCTATATTCAAAATACCACGAATGGGCTAATACGACTCAACTTGATATTGAAGCAATAACCTTCTCATCAGGAACTGAGATATTAAGCAAAGTTACCGACCCAAATAATCCGTCATCCAAATCTATTGCTTATTCAACGATTACACTGACGATGAATCCTTCTTTCGGAAAAGAATTTAAGCCTTTGCAAAATATCGACTTTAATCTTACAAACCTAACAGGAGGTATGATTTCAGGCGATTTAATCTCAAATGGCAACAAAAATATATTTCAATTAAACACTAATTTTGGAAATGCGACCTATATAAAAGGTGAATCTTTTGATGTAGGCGGTCAAGACGAACATTCTGACAATGAGTACGATAGTAATAACTATACGATAAACACTGGCTCAACACTAAAAAATAACGATAAAAATATATGGTTGAGCAAATTCGTTATTTTAAACAACAAAATCTGTACAGATTCAATTCCATTTTCAGTAAACAAATACGACATTCAAGAAGTCCCCATACTTATCAATGAACAAAATATTTCTTTTACACAAAAAGCCTCAAAACCAATAATAAAACCAAATGCTACCTATCAAGCAAATAAAATTTGTGCATCAAAAAATAGGGATTTGTACATCAAAAAAATCAAAACGTCTTGCGCTAATCCTGGCGATGTAACGGTTAGCGTTTGTAACGGTGGCGATTATCCTTTGACGTTCAGTATTTTTATTTTAAGTAAAAATCCACTTTATGGCGTAAATACCAATTATTTAGCCAGCAATCTTGCCCAAGCCACATTAGGAACTGAGCTTCCTTTACAACCTAACGAGTGCAGGGATTATATCATTCCCAAAGTTACGCTTGGCGCAAACCAATTCAATTATGTTTTAATTGCTCCTATAGTGGGCACACTTAACGCTATTCAACTTTTAAAAAGCAAATTTGACCCAAAAACATTTGTTTCAAATTCTGAACTCAATTCTGAATGTAACTATTTCAACAATGTCGATAGTTTTAGCATCAACCCGAATTTTAAAAAATTAGACTTGGGAAAAGACCGTGAAAATTGCAACAATGGAACGATAAAACTCAATGCCAATGCAAAATACAATGCCTATAAATGGAGCGACGGCTCGGTAGATTCTTCGCTAACCATCTCAAAATCAGGACTTTATTGGCTTGAAACGACAGACACTTGTGGCATCGTTCAGCTAGACAGCTTGCAAATATTGGATAGTCCTTTGAAGTTAGATTTGGGTACAAATCAGTATGTTTGTACGGGAACAAGCATCAACCTAAACGTTATGAATGGTTATGACACTTATCAATGGTTCAAAGATTCGCTGCCTTTTCCTTGTAACAATTGTACTAAAATAACGGAAACGCCAAAAAACATCAAAACGATTTATTCTGTTTTGGCAAAAAAAGGCGATTGCACCGCAAAAGACAGCATAGAAGTTGGAACAGTCAATTTGAAAAATATTTTTCCATCAGAAATAAGCGTTTGTAAAGATGAAAAAATAACGTTAAAAACCTTGGCGCAAACAGAAAGCAACACTTGGTTTGATGCCAAAACAAATCAAAAATTGTGTATCAATTGCGACTCTTTGATTTTTTCAACGGATAAAAATACAAGCATCGTCATCAAAGGAAAATATTCCCAATGTGAAAACTCCGACACCCTACAAGTCAAGGTAAAACAATCAGTCATTGACTTAGGCGCAGACCGCAAAATTTGTTTTGGCGACGGCATTTCACTAAGCGTAAAAGACTGTAATTCAATTATTTGGAAAGAAAACAACAACCTTATCAATTGTAATAATTGTGAAAAAATAAGCGTTATACCAACCTCTATTTTGAAATACAGCGTCAATGCAAAAAAGGACAATTGTACGGTGACAGGTAGTATTTTAATTACACCAATAAAAGTAGAAATAGCCCTTCCAAACGATACTTTACTTTGCAAAAACGATACACTTTTGCTAAAAGTTGCCAAAGATTTTGAGGAATATTTTTGGACAAAAGACAACGAAAACTTAAACTGTAAAGATTGCAATTTCTTCCGCATCATCAACGACGGCAAAACACATCAATACGGCTTAAAAGTCCGCATCGGCAATTGTTTTGACAGCGACGATATAAACATAGGCGAAGAAAACAACAGCATTTGTCAAGGTTGCCGTTTTGGAACAGTCTATATTCCTACGTTTTTTTCACCTAATGAAGACAAAACAAACGATACTATTTTTCCACAAGGCTTTGATTGTGAATCACTTATCACTACTTTTAGAATTTTTGACCGTTGGGGAAACATCGTTTTTGAAGCCAACGATTTTTCTTTGAATCAAGAACAGAAAGGTTGGAATGGCTCGTTCAACGGCTCGCCAGCTGCCAGCGGAATCTACGTTTATCATTTAGAAATTACTTTGAAAAGTGGTAAAAAAATCCAAAATAAAGGGGAAATAATGTTGGTGCGGTGAGTAAGTGGGTCGAGAGAGTCGAAAGTCGAAAGTGAGAAAGTGTAAAAATCAGCGAAAATCAGCGTTTTTTCCAAAGGAAAATCAGCTAAATCAGCGTCCATAAAAAAAGAAAAAAACCGCTATTGATCAAGTTGATGAATAGCGGTTTCGTTTATAAAATAGCAACAAAACCCATGTTACTTTCCACTTTTTCCTGATTTGTCGTCAGCTTTTGAAGGAATCGTAATAGGCGTTTGACCGCTTTTACTTTCTGATTTGTACGAAGACAAAACCTTGGTTTTTGATTTGTCCGCAGGTGCTTTTTTAACGTTTTTAACGCCTTTATCTTTACTCATTTTCAAAAATTGAATCGTAAAATAATTTTTACAGCATAAAGATACTTGAATAAAAGGAGAAATGCTTTTTTAAACTAAAATAAACTTAATCCAAAGACATATTTTCTGAAAATCGTTTGTATTTTTGTGCAGTGATAGATATAAGTTAAAATTAGACGATAGAGAAGCCTTGACAACATTACAAGAAAATATGTGTTTACAACTTATACTAAATTACAACAAAAAGAAGCAAATTGTAATTGTTGTTTTGGTTTTCAATTAGTTAGAACCATTTCAAACATTAAATAACTAAAAAAAATGTAATAAATTATTAAAAAAATGGCATCTGCATTAAAAAATTTATCAAAATACAACGAAGAAAATATCCCTTCGGGCGAAAAAATGAACATTGGAATCGTCGTCGCTGAATGGAACGAACACATCACACATCATCTGTACGAAGGTGCTTACGAAACGCTCCTGAAGCATGGTGTAAAAGAAGAGAACATTCATAGCGTTCAAGTGCCAGGTACATTTGAACTGCCAATTGGCGCAAGAATGTTACTTCATGCAAAACAATTAGACGCTGTTATTTGCATCGGTTGTGTTATAAAAGGCGAAACCAAACACGATGAATACATTAATAGTTCTGTGGCAATGGGCATCACAAATTTAGCACTTACCGTGAACAAACCTATCATCTTTGGTGTTTTAACTCCCAACAACGAAGCACAAGCAATAGACAGAGCTGGCGGAAAACATGGCAATAAAGGCATAGAAGCGGCTGTGACAGCACTCCGAATGGTTGGTGTAAAACAAAGTTTTGGCGAAGTGAAGGGTAAAATTGGTTTTAATTAATTCTCCTAAATAGTCATAAGCCAATAAGTCGTAAGTCTTTTAATTTGTTGATTTACAGTAGTTTATTGTATTTAAGAATATTGATTGTTTCAGTCGAAGTACTTATTTAAGCAAATAATTATGAAAGAAAAAGAAGAAAATGACAACTCAATGATGTTTCATCCTTACAACATCATTATGACATTGGTTTTGATAGGTATGACGATGCTTTTTGCAGCGACGACCCTTTCTTACGTCTATACCCGTGTACAAAACGGGATGCCGCCCATCAAAGTGCCAGTCATGTTTTTGGTAAATACATTGATTTTGATTGCCAGTAGTTTTACAATGAAGCGAGCGCAGCAATACTACCAAATTGACGATACCAATGGCTATAAAAAAGCCTTGACAACGACACTCCTTCTGACTTTTGCCTTCATGTTGGCGCAAGGCATTGGTTGGTACACGATGGTGCAAGACAATATCTATACTTATTCGTCCAATGCAGCAGGTTACATTTATGCGATTTCGATTTTACATATTCTTCACGTTGCCTTAGGTGTTCCGTTTATGATTGCCTTTTGCTTCGTAGCCTACCGTCGCATGAAAGAACCTGTAAGTGTTTTGGTTTATTTTTCAGACCCTTTAAAAGCCTTAAAACTCAAACTTTTGACCCGTTATTGGCACTTTTTAGATATTCTTTGGGTATATTTGGTTCTGTTTTTTTATATCAATTATTTTATAAAATAGATTTACACCAGAAAAGCCAGCAATATTTATTGCTGGCTTTTCTGGTGTAAATCTTCGCCCATGTTATTACGTAGAGAAAAGGCACGCCTTTTCTCGCACTACGCTGCGTTTCTACATTATTCGAGAAAAGGCGTGCCTTTTCTCTACGTACAGATTATTTTTGTCAAAAAAATATAAACTGACAAAAATACAATTACCTTTGTGGGCAATTTGTAACACAAGTTACGAATCATACGTATAATGTGGCAGTGTTTTTGAAGCAGAACCACCGTCTTACCCTATCATTTGAGTCTAAATTTCCTAACTTTTTTTTCAAATCATGCAATATTATCAAAACATATTAGAAACAATCGGCAACACGCCATTGGTGAAACTTAATGCAGTCGCAGCGGATATTCCAGCTTTGGTATTGGCAAAAATTGAATCTTTCAATCCTGGACACTCTATCAAAGACCGTATTGGTTTGAAAATGGTTTTAGATGCAGAAAAAAATGGCACTTTAAAACCAGGTGGAACAATCATCGAAGCAACTTCGGGAAATACAGGAATGGGTATTACACAAGCTGCAATTGTCAAAGGTTACAAAGTTATTTTGACCATGACAACCAAAGTCGCAAAGGAAAAAATTGACAATTTACGTGCGCTTGGGGCGGAAGTGGTTATTTGCCCTTACGATGCTAAACCAGAAGACCCAAGGTCTTACTATTCAGTAGCCGCTCGTCTTCATGCCGAAACGCCAAATTCTGTTTGGACAAATCAATACGATAATTTAGCCAATCGAATGGCACATTATGAAGGAACTGGTCCTGAGATTTGGAAACAAACCGAAGGTAAAATCACACATTTTGTAGCTACCGCAGGTACTTGTGGAACATTGACGGGTACAGCAATGTATTTGAAAGAACAGAATCCTAACATACAAGTTTGGGGCATTGATACTTTTGGTTCTGTCCTGAAAAAATACCATGAAACGGGTATTGTTGATGAGAATGAGTCTTATTCTTACCTTTCTGAAGGCTTTGGAAAAGATACAGTTCCTGCTAATTTTGACCCATCGGTGGTCGATTATATGGAAAAAGTAGGTGACAAAGAAGGAGCTATTATGTGCCGTAGAATGGCTTGGGAAGAAGGTCTTTTTATGGGTTATTCGGCAGGTTCGACCATGCAAGGTTTGATTCAACTCAAAGATAGATTGACAAAAGACGATGTAGTAGTGATGATTTTTCACGACCACGGCAGCCGTTACGTTTCAAAAATCTACAACGAGGATTGGATGGCTGAAAAAGGTTTGCTTTAAAATAAAATAAAACGAAGTTTTAATAAAATTAGTGAAATTAGATTTAATTTTTACATCACGATTAGTGAAATTGGCTTTGCCGAATCACAGATTTCGTTTAATTAGATAAGATTCGTGGTTAAAAAACAGGTTAAGTTGTTATAAAAATAAAAAATAGTCTTTTGGTAAAAATCAAAAGACTATTTTTTTTATTAAAATTTGGTTAAAATACTAATATTAAAATTTTTTTTATGCAACTTTGCATTAATTATTTTAATTATTTACATTTATTTTAATTACTTTCATTCGTCAAACATGACCAAACAACAGTTTTTTACATTTATTTTTATATTTATTATTGTCCAATTTTCTTTTGGTCAAAAATACGCTGATTGTATCAAAGCAAAAGAAATCTGTAAAAAAGGAAAATATGAATTTCCGACACTCAAAGGTGAAGGACGTGATAATTTTGAAAGTGTTCCAACACCTTGTTTTATGGGCGGTTCAGGTACTGAAGATGGCAATGCTGAACACAATTCTGCTTGGATAAAATTCCAAATCAAAGAATCTGGCTCTCTAAAATTCAAGATAAAACCTGTCAGAGAGGAAGATGATATGGATTTTGTGGTCTATCGACTAAGTGGTGAGGATTGTGACAACAAAAAAATAGTCCGTTGTTGCGCTTCGGGTGACAAAATTTACCCAAGTATGTGTATGGGCGCAACGGGGCTTAAAGAAGGGGAAACTGATTTTCGTGAAGATCCAGGTTGTCGTGCGGAAAGCAATGGTTTTTTAGCTCCCATCAAAGCAAAAAAAGACGAATGGTATGTTATATTGGTTAGCAATGTAACCAGCGAAGGGCCAGGTTTTACCATTTCTTTTACGGGTACTTGCAAATTACCTTGCGAAGATAATGAACCAAAACCCGAAGTCAAGCCAGAGCAAAAACCAGCTATTGCTAAGGTTGAGCCAAAAATAGAACCAAAACCTGAGCAGCCAACAGTGGTTGAAAAACCTATTCAAACACTTCCAACTGAAATTGAAGGTCGAAAAACAATCGTGAACAAAACATTAGCGGTAAAAAATCGTACCATTACCATGAAAGTTTGGGATAGTTCGCTCGAAGACGGTGATATTATCTCTATTTATATCAATGGTAAGAAAAAATATTCTAACATTGAGCTGAAAATAAAGCCACAAGAATTTATTTTGAACCTCGAACCTGGCGAAAATTTCATCACGGCACACGTCGAAAGTTTTGGGCGAAAAGAACCCAATACAGCAGCAATTTCTGTTTTTGATGGCAAGAAAGAACAAAAATTAACGCTGAATGCGACCAAAAATCAAGAGGAAAGTATGAAAATTATCGTAGAGTAATAATATAACAATACCCAAAACTTAATGGAATACCAAAACATCGAAACTGCCGAGCAGCTCCAACAATTTGCAACAGACAATCAAAACATTTCGTGGATTGGTTTCGACACTGAATTTGTAGGCGAAAAAAGATTTTATCCAACACTTTGCTTGATTCAAGCGATAACGGAGAACGGTATCTATGTGATTGATACCATGGTTTTGCAAGACATTGGTTTGTTTTTGCAAATCCTTCAAAATGAAGCGATTACGAAAATAACACACGCTGGTGATAATGATTATCGTGTGCTACATTCGCTTTACGGCATCATGCCCAAAAATATTTTTGATACACAAGTGGCAGCTGGTTTTTTAAGTACGACTTATCCAATGTCTTTTCAAAAATTAGCCGAAAAAGAAATAAAAGTTCGCATCAGTAAAGCCTTTACGGTAACGGATTGGGAAACCCGTCCGATTAGCCCAAAGCAACTCAAATATGCGCTAAATGATGTACTACATTTGCCTCGGTTGTGGGAAATTTTAGCCAAAAAATTAGAAGAATTGGGCAGAACGCATTGGTTAAAAGAGGAGCTTTCCAAATTAGAATCCAAAGAATACTACGAAATTGACCCACTCAAAGAAGTGCTGGGCATTAACCTCACGGCAAATTTAGCGCAGCGAGAGCAAATCTTTTTGATTCGCTTAATGTTGTGGCGACGTGCTGAAGCAGAGCGCAAAAATATGTCCAAAGAGATGATTATGCCTACCAAAACCGTCACGATGGTCGTCAAAAATATCAATGAAGGAAAAGCTGCTTTGCGTCAAAATCGCATCATTTCTGACAAAACCATCAACAATTATTGGGACGTTTTTAATGAGCTTTATCAAGCAAAAATGACCGATGAGGAAAAATCTTGGTTGGAACGAATCCCAATGAGTGCCGACGAAGAAAGCCCCGAACAAAATCTAAGCTCAGAATTTATATATTTGCTCATTCGTGAGCGTTGTTTGAAGGCAAACGTTGCCCATTCGATGATTGTAGCGAAATCAGCACTCAAAGATCACGCTGACGACGATGATTACTTAGACAAAAGCGTTAACAAAGGTTGGCGAAAAGAGCTTTTGGGCGAAAACCTTATCCGCTGGCTCAAAGAACGCAAAATGGTTGCTTTTGATGTACTCGAAAATGAATGTATTGTAAGAAAAGTATAGAAATACTTTGAAAATTTATTCCCTTGTCGTAACTTTGTGCCGTTAAATTTCTTAAAATTATTACAAAACTGTTAGTCAAAAGACTTGTTTGACTTATTGACTTATGACCAATTACTTTTTAAATATGAACAAATTAAACATAAAGTGGGCGATTATTGTCGCAATGATTTTGATTGCCGCAGCCTTCCGTATTTTACCTCATCTTCCAAACGCAACGCCAGTAGCTGCGATGGGATTGTTTGCAGCGGCGTATTTACGTCAAAGCTGGCAAGCCTATTTAGTGCCATTTTTTGCAATGATTGTGAGCGATATTTACGTGTATAGCCAAAATGATTACAGCACATATTCTATGAATTCGATGTTGTTCAATTCATTTTTTACGTATATTGCATTTGGATTGTCTATTTTTATGGGACAAAAATTATTGCAAAAAGTAAATTTTAAAAACGTTATCGTTTCGAGCTTATTGGGTTCGTTGTTATTCTTTGTTGTATCAAATGTAGGTGTTTTTGCAGAAGGAATGTTGTATCCAAAAACATTTGCAGGATTGTTTGATTGTTTTTTCAATGCCATTCCTTTTTATAAAAATACATGGGTTGGTGATTTGACTTACTCAGCCATTCTTTTTGGCACGTATGAATTGGTGAAAATGAAAAATCCTGTATTAGCGTAGAGAAAAGGCACGCCTTTTCTCGAAATACGAATAAAACCGTAGTGCGAGAAAAGGCGTGCCTTTTCTCTACGTAACACGTAAAATTATTGCAATCTTTCCAAGATTTCTTCCAACAATACCTCAAAAAGCGGTTCTTTCCCTTTTCTTTCAGCAATCCATTCGTTTGGAAAATGCCCGATGCCATAACGCTGCATTGCATTAAAAACATCTTTTCGCCACCAAATTCTTTTGTTGTCCCAAGTCATTTTAGGGTACACCATTTCCCAGAAATGCTGGTCATGTTCTTCTTTTTCTTCTGACCAACGGGCCATCTTTTCGTAAATATTTTCCATAGTATTGTTTTTTGAAGCTGAACGATTAATTCGTGTACACTCAATTAACGTAAGAAATTCGTGAAATTTGACTTTGAAACTTTGTTTCAAAGTATTAGTGCAATTAAAAATTCGTGTAATCTGTGTAAATTCGTTAAAATTCGTGGTTAAAAACTTTACGCATAGATACTCGTTCTGCTTCTATTTTTTACAGAAGTAGTGATTTTTACTTAGCATTTCATCGGTGACTAAAATCACTGTTGCATTTGCAAAATTAAAAAAAATAATAATAAAATGTAACAAAATTTGCCTAAAACACGTTAAAGCTGTCAAAATAAAGTTTTTTTGATGCTAATTTGCTGAAATACCGTTAATTAGTTCACAAAATTTTATTTGGCACTTGACAAGCGTTGTTTTTTGCCGTATTTTTGCAGTAGATTTGAACAAATACTTAACTTCTTTTCTCATTTATTCTGTTATCAGACAGAAACTACTTTTGATAAAACATACTAAAAGTCCCAATTTTAATTTAAAGTAAGAACCCAACAAAAATAAAAGCGCAGCTTTTAATTTATAATTGTTTAATTAGGAAACTTTTACATTTTACATTCTGCAGTTTTACATTTTGCGGTTTCCGATAATCCTTTTATTGTGGTGTACGCAACATCGCAATGAAACTTTTTTGACTAAACTTACACACAATACAATAACTTCCAACGACTTACGTCATTATGGGTTGTTGAAAAAGCAAAAATAAAAAAATAATCAATGAGACAGCTAAAAATTACCAAATCCATTACCAACCGAGAAAGTCAGTCCTTAGAGAAATATCTACAAGAAATTGGTAAAGTGGATTTGCTCACTCCAGAAGAGGAGGTTGATTTGGCAAAACGCATCAAACAAGGCGACCAAGTAGCCCTTGAAAGATTGACAAAAGCGAACCTTCGTTTTGTCGTTTCGGTAGCAAAACAATACCAAAACCAAGGTCTTTCTTTGAGCGATTTGATCAACGAAGGAAATTTAGGACTTATCAAAGCTGCACAACGTTTTGATGAAACTCGTGGTTTCAAATTCATTTCTTATGCCGTTTGGTGGATTCGTCAGTCTATTCTTCAAGCGTTGGCTGAACAATCTCGTATTGTTCGTCTTCCTCTGAACAAAGTAGGCTCTCTTAATAAAATAAACAAGGCATTCTCGGAATTGGAGCAAAACTATGAGCGTGAACCTTCTGCGGAAGAATTGGCTGATTTGTTGGACATTCCGACCGAAGAAGTCGAAACTACCCTTGGTGTTGCTGCTCGTCACGTTTCGATGGACGCTCCATTCATTGATGGCGAAGACAACTCTTTATTAGATGTTTTGGAAGATTTCGCAGCTGTTCGTACCGATTCGGAATTAGAATACAAAGAATCTTTGCGCCGTGAGATTGACCGTTCGCTTTCTACGCTGACGGATCGTCAAGCAGATGTCATCAAGTTGTACTTTGGAATTGGAATTGAACATCCGATGTCTTTGGAAGATATTGGTGACAAATTCGGATTAACCCGTGAGCGTGTTCGTCAAATTAAAGATAAGGCAATTAATAAATTGCGTTCTACTTCTAAGAGTAAATTATTGAAAAGTTACCTTGGTGCGTAATATAAGAATTTATAAAAAACGCTTTGCAAATGTCATGTTTGCAAAGCGTTTTTTTATACACGTCGGAAAGTAAGAGTCAAAGATAGTTCTTCTATACATTTTCTCTACCTCACCTTTATCTCAAACTTCTGCTCCACACGATTTCCTTTTTCGTCCACCAAAACAATGCTGTGCAGACCAGCGGTAGGAGCGAGTTCGACGTTATGGAATGTTTTGGTAGAAGTCAAATATTGATTGTCCAAATGCCAAAAAATCGTTGCTTCGCTTTCTCTATGAGCCGCTTGAAAAACGGTTTTACTCAGTTGTCCATTCAAATCTTTTGGAACAAAAATCTGCGTGTTTGCTCTTGGATAAATCAATTGCATCGGATTTTTTTCATTCACATTACCTTGACAATCAGAACGATAGGGTGGAGGTGCTAAATAATTTGGATTTTTTGATTTGTAATAAAATTCCTCTACTGGCGACAACACAAACCACGGACGATGCTGCATTACGCTTGGATTTTCACATTCATCACTGACTTGAAATTGCCCTTGCGCATCTAAATGAAGGAGCTGATGGAACGGACAGGCTTTCATTTTGGTAGCGTTTTTTGAAACCCAAATGGTATCTGTTTCACAATATTCGGTTGCTCGAAAACCCGACTGACGACAAATTGGCAATTGCATCAAATTGTCATAAGGCGTTGAAAACCAGTCGTTTGAAGGCAAACTATTGAAAATATCCAACATGATAGGCGCAGCAACCTGTACACCAATCAAATCGGGGCGACCTTCGCCATCGGCATTGCCAACCCAAACACCAACGGCATATTTGGGATTGACACCAACCGCCCAAGCATCACGAAAACCAAAACTTGTACCTGTTTTCCAAGCGATTCTTTTGCCTGATTGGAACTGTTCCCAACTGCCCGAACTTGTCGGACGCTCTACATTTTGCATCGCATCTAACGCCAACCAACACGCCGAAGCGTCAATCATCGGAGCTTGATTTGACCAACGGATTTTATTCGGGCGTTCATATTTTTTATCAAAGTCATAATTCAATGGGCGAAAATCATTAGGAAAATATCGACTATCACTTTCTTGAAAATGATTGACTGTCCGTGCAAAACCTGCATAAAGGTTCGTTATGTCGCACAAAGTCGTTTCTGCACCACCCAAAACCAAAGGCAAACCGTAGTGCGTTGCTGATTTTGTAATGGAATTTAGTCCTAATTTTTTTAAATTAAAATGAAATTTTTCCAAACCATAGTCTTGCAAAATGCGAATGTATGGCACATTTAAGGAACGAACCAAAGCCCGTTTTGCAGGAATCACGCCATCGTAAGTTTCATAATAATTTTGTGGTTTGTAACCACCAATCGAAAGAGGAATGTCTGAAATTAAACTATTAGGCGAGACGATTCCTTCTTGATTTGCCAGCGCAAATAGAATGGGTTTGAACAATGAGCCACTACTACGCAGTGCTTTTGCGCAATCCACTTGTTCGTGATTCGCTTCTCCCGTTCCTCTGACATTACCCAAATAAGCGACAATGGCATTGGTTTCTACATCAATTACAACTGCCGAAATATTGTTTATATCATTGGTTTTCAATAAGTTATGGTGATTTTGTAAAATGCTTTCTGCCCTTTGTTGAATCGTCGCATCAATCGTTGTACGCAGTCGTGTGGCACTGCCTTTTTTATTTTTAAATTGTTCTTCGTAAATCCTCTCCAACAAATGAGGCGCAAGCGAAGGCAGCGGTTGCGGTTCTTGCGGCAAAGGTTCTTCTATGCTGAGTTCGTAGGTAGATTGGTCAATTTTTTTATCTTCTAAAAGCCTGTATAACAAGCGATTGCGTTTGTCAAAAAGTTTTTGTTGGTTGCGTCCAGGGTGAATCAATGCTGGACTATTCGGTAAAACAGCCATTGTTGCCGCTTCCGCCCAAGACAATAATGCAGGATTTTTACCAAAATAACGCCAACAAGCGGACTCCAAACCGACCACATTTCCGCCCATCGGAGCATTAGAAGCATAATAATTTAGGATTGTTTTTTTGTGGTGTGTCAATTCCAAACGAAATGCCTTAATCATTTCGCTAATTTTTTCAAAAACTGTACGTGGTGGATTTTTTCGAGCCATGCGAATGACTTGCATCGTGATGGTTGAACCGCCACTCGTAATTCGCTGATTTTTAATGTTTTGAAAAATCGCTCGACCAAATGAAATCGGGTCAATGCCAAGGTGATAATAAAAACGTTGGTCTTCAAAAGCAATCAGACAAGTTGCGTATTTCTCTGGCACTTCGTCCATTTTGGGAAAACGCCATTGACCATCTGAGGCGATTCTTGCGCCCAAGAGCTTGCCTTGATTGTCTTCCAAAACCATACACGTTGGGTCGTGAAAAAGTGGCGATGGAAGGCAAAATACAAACCAAATCAACAATAAAAATCCAAAAACACTACGTTTTGGGTTGTTTTGGATTGTTTTTTTTAGGGAATTAAAGTATGTACTTTTCAAATGGTATTCACAAGTTGATTAAAAGTCTTGTTTATTTGCTCAGATATTGTTTTTTCTTGCGTTATAATGTATTTTTCTGTCAATTCAACGATTAAGTCATGCAACAAAACCTCTTGTGTATTGTCCCAATCTATCGCTCGAAACGGAATACTTGCAATGGGTTTTTCCGAAAATTCTACAATATTTCCCTTCACAATGCCATTGCATTTGAGCCAATCAAAAATAATTGGGTTATTCAAATAAGTGGTAATGTATTCCATACTTTCTTTTGTGTTTGGCTTTTTGACAATCGCTGTAACGTCTTGTGTTGGAAAAATATTTTCGTCTATTAACGCAAATCGAAAGTAATCTTTATTAGAAATACGCTCTTTGCAAGGCACAAAAATGCGTTTTTCTAGTTTAGAAAACAAATTAAAATTTCTCAAAAACACCCATTCCCAATAATTTATTTTTCTATTATATTGGTATCTATTCCCTAAATCTATTTTATATTTTTGAAAATGCTGGTAAAAATTAGGATAGTTTATTGAAAAATCACTTTCTTCCAAACCTTCTTTAAGAAAAATATATTTGGTAATGCCTTCTGCGAAAAAAGGTTTTAAATCTTTTGCTTTGATAACATTGATTGTCGCATTTTTTTCGTCGTCGTTCAAATCATGTCCATTCACTTGAAAGGCTTTGTCCAAACCACTTACCAAGCCATTTCCAATGTCACAAAAATCGCCAATCGTATGAAACATTTGTTTTTCTTCTTGAAATAAATCTATCAACGAAGATTGCGTTTTTTTCAAGCAATTTGTTTCCAAAATACTCAATTCTGCTCTTATTTCATCAGATTGTAACAACCATCGCTCATTTATTTTGAACTGTGAAACGTCTAAATATTCAGCTTCTTTCAATTCAATTTTATTTTTTAACTTATCTAAAACTTCAACATTCAATTTTTGATTGGCATAAAATTTAGCTACTTTTATCTTTTTATGTTCATTTTTTTTACTTTTTATAAATTTAAAAATAACAATCGAAACAGTTACTTTTTCAAAAATTGGTGTTTCGTTGAAATGATATATTGCTTCAAAACAACCATTTTGAACCATATAATTGCGAAGTGAAATAGAATGAGTAGTATTCATCCAATATTCAGGGCAAATGAAAATCAACTGCCCATTTTCTTCTAATAATTCAATAGATTTTAAAATAAAAATATACAAATAATCACAAAGCGAATTAAAATATTTGTTCCAAATCAGATTACTGGAAAGTTCTTTTTTCAAATCTTCTTCCAAGTTTTTCCAACGAATATAAGGAGGATTGCCAATAATCAAATCAAATTTTTCATCAATTTTCGCTGAAACAAAACTTTCGTATCGAACAAAATCAAAATCTTGCGCCAAATCTTCATCAATTTCAAAAGCGGTTAAATTTTCAAACCCTTTTTGTTGCAAACGCTCCAAAAAAACACCTTCGCCACAAGACGGCTCTAATATTTTTGAATGACGTGAAATATCTGCCATGTCAATCATAAAATCAGCCACTACTTCTGGCGTGAAGTATTGACCAAATTTATTTTTGGTGTTTTGCCTTAGTGCGATTTGCATATACATTTTTTACAAAGGTAGCAATAAAGTTTTATTTTTCAAAAATAAAAAAATTCATTTTACAAAAAAAGTGTTCAACATTCTGCACTTTGGCAAAACATTGAACACTTTTTTTATTTCTAATCTCCAAAACATACACGTCGAAAAGTAGATTTTAGATTTATGCAAAACGTTGAATATTAATCATTTAGAATATCTTAATATCTAATATCTTAATATCTAATATCTAATACTCGATGTTCCAGTTTTCTAAAAACAGAACATTTTTAAAAAATTTAAAAAATAATATTTTAATTTATAATAAAATATCAATTTTTTATTTTTA
>JAYWHK010000071.1:0-12431 GCA_043777755.1 Saprospiraceae bacterium | reverse complement strand
TGTGAAAAAAAATTATTTAACTTATTTTTCAAGCAATAATAACGCTTTTTTTTAAGACTTTTCTTCTTGAATTAGGGAAATGACATTGGACTTTAGTCCGCACAAAAAAACAATTATCAATCTATAAAACTGTTCAGGTTAAAACCCGAACTCCAAATCAATTAATTATGAAAAAGTTATCAATTATTATTTTCGTAGCTTTGGCTACATTCCTTAGCTCTTTTGTTGGCATTTACGATGCTGCAAACAACCCTGGCTCAATCACTTTCACGACAGACGCAGGAATGAAAAGCGATTTTAAGGTTGGCAGATGGAAATTTAATCAATGCGACATCAAAGAAGATGCCATTGAAAAACTACAAGTCGAAGCGGAACTTGACATGAGCAGCTTAGATTGTTCTTGGAGAGAACTCGAAAAAAATGTAAAAAAGAAAACAGATTATTTTTACATCAAAAAATTTCCAAAAGCAACTTTACGTGTAAATGGCGCAACAAAAGTTAAAGACAACGAATACTCCGCTGTTGCCACTTTGACTCTGCGTGACATTGCTCGTCCAGTCACCTTGACTTTCAATACTTCAAAAGAAGGTAAAACGTTGAAAATCAAAGGAATAGGAACAGTCAATCGTCGTGACCACGAATTTACAGGTGACGGCCCAAAAGATTTAGTACCAGTAAGTTTTGAATTTGAAGTGCAGTAAAATTACTAAAAAAGCTCGTCTTTCAGTTGAAAGACGAGCTTTTTTAGTACACAAAATAAAAATATTATAATATACTGACTTACTACACGGTTTTAAAAGTTTGTTAATAATTTTAATTGTTGTATTGTTTTGATTCTCAATTAATTAGAACCATTTCAAACAACTCCAAACATTAAACAACTAAAAAAAAACAACCACTTATCACTCTATTTTATTTAAAAATTGCCACTTTTCTGTCACCATTGCTTTTGGCATAGCCACGGTACATTCCTTCTTGATTAAAAGACATTGCAACGTTTCCTTTTGCATCAAGCGCAATCAAACCACCTTCGCCGCCTTTTGATTTCAGCTTCTCGTTGATGACATAATCTGCGGCTTTTTCAACGCTCATTCCTTTGTATTCTACCAAAGCACAAACATCTCTTGCGACGGTATATCGGATAAAATATTCGCCATGTCCAGTGCAAGAAACACCACAAGAATTGTTGTCAGCATACGTTCCTGCCCCAATAATTGGCGCATCACCGATACGATTCCACTTTTTGTAAGTCATTCCTCCTGTAGAAGTTCCAGCCGCAATATTGCCATTTTTATCCAAACAAACACAACCAACCGTACCGAATTTCTTATCAATATTTTTGGTTTTTTCTATGATTTCTTTTTGTTCCTTTTGTTTTTGCTCGTCTTCGGCTTTTGCTCGAAGATACGTATTCCAACGCATTTCAGTAAAAAAATACTTGGGATCAACGATTTCGATGCCGTTTAATGCCGCAAATTGTTCTGCACCACGACCAGTAAGCATCACATGAGGTGATTTTTCCATTACCGCACGAGCCAACGTAATTGGATTTTTAATGGTTTGAACACCACCAATTGCGCCTGCTTTTTGCGTTTGACCGTCCATAATAGAAGCGTCCAATTCATTTTTGCCTTCGGCAGTGAATACCGCACCTTTTCCAGCATTAAACAAAGGACAATCTTCCAAATATTTGATGGTTGCCGTAACACCGTCCATAGATGTCCCTCCATTTTTCAAGATATTTTCGCCAATTGTCAATGCTTCGTTGAGTGCTTGCGTGTAAGCAGCTTCTTTTTCGGGAGAAGTGTCAGCACGCAGAATCGTCCCAACACCACCGTGAATCACGATGGCATAATCCATTTTTTCTTGTTTGGAAGTGTCTTTCGTCGCTGTAACATTGTTACAATTGCTTGTTATTAGCGCAACTAAAAAGAGGTAAATTATTTTTTTCATTGTTTTGATGTTTTATATTTTTACAAAAGAACGCTGCACTACCCTACCGTTGCTCATTTTCATTTTTAAAAAATAAAAACCAGCTTGGAGTTCTGCCACGTCAATCTGATTATCGCTTGTTTTTTTACTTAAAACTTGTCCATTCAAGTCTAAAATTTCTACAAAATCAACGTTTTGACCACTTCCATTTTTTATAAAAAGCGTTTGGTTCGTAGGATTTGGAAAAACAATTATATTGCTATCTTCTTGATTGTCAATGGTTTTTACAATCACTTGTGCTACCGTAGAAGTATATCTTTTTGTAAAAAAAGGTTTTACGCCGTAAGGCGTGTGACCATCTACTTTTTTGGTAAAACCATTTTCCCAAGAAGTATTCGTGTAGCCATAATCCAAACCTTTGTATTTATCCTCGTAAGCCGCTGTTTTTATCAAATCATGCAAAAAATCTACCCGAGGAAAAATACTATCAGGATGCGTTACTTTTTTGGTCAAATCATTGATAAAATTAGAATATTGCGTCTTAAATTCTGGAACTTGCATGAGTTTTGAAATCAAAGGACGTTTTTCGTTGGTTGAAGTTGGCAACCACTTATAGATGTTACGTATCGCCCAATCTTGATTCAACCAATCTACGCCAATTACATTGTCCGCATCATACGAAATAAACTCAAATTTCTTTGTTTTTAGATTGTTATACAAAAAATAATTGTTTTTATTGTAGCCATAATTGTCCCAATGACCCAGAGCGACCTCAATCGCATAGCTTTTCATCACACTTTCAACGTTCAAAACAGCGTTGATTTTCTTGGGATAATCTGCATCAACAGGCAAATTGATGGTCTTGATTAAAGTCACCAAATCGCTGTAATCGTCTAAGGTTTCATTCGTTACCAAGTCATAAGCACGTGTAAGTGGATTGTTTTTTATGTTTTTATAAGAAATTTGGTTGTCAGAAATGTAGGCTAAATCCGCAGGATATGTACATTTGTAAAGGTTTCCTTTTTTCTCTTTGTACACGTCACCAAGCCACTCTTTGTCGATTTCTTCGATGTTGGTATAAACGCCTTTGAACTCTTTATTGACATACAAACGCACCAAATTGACACGACGGCGAGGATTGTTCGTTTTGTTCCAAATATCATAATACAACTTCTCACGAATCATTGTCGGGTCGTTGTGAGAACCGTTTAAGTTTAGCTTTTTAACACCTTGATATTTCAACGTATCATCAAATTCATTAAAACTTACTTTGAAAGACTTTTTTGCACTGCTTCGAGAAGTATTGCCACGCAAGCGAAAACCAACTTTTTGAATGGTGTCTTTTTTTACGCCATCATCAAAAACAAAACGCACAGGATAGTAATGATTGGATTCACTGTTTTGAGGATTTAGTAATTTTGCCAAAGAATCCGTATTCATCGTTATAAATACAGAACTCACTTTTGTATCGTCATATAAGCTTTTTATCTGGGCAGAAACGGTAAAAGAAAGGAAAGTCAAAAAATAAAATAAATTTTTTTTCATATAACATATTGTTAATTTGGGAAAAAACTTGTTTTGTAAAATATTGATTGTTAGCATTTTAAGATTAAAAAATACATATTATAATTATTTTTAATATTATTAAAATATTTAATATAATAAAAATAAAAATATGAAAATTTGGAAAATAAAAAAATTGCTTGTACATTTGTACCGTTATCAAAGCGAAGCATTTCCCGTGCTATTTTCGCTTCCAGTACAAAGATAAATGTACTTCACCAATTACCGCATTTTTTTAGCTAATTTATGTGATTTCATAAATTAAATATTCCACAGACCAATTTTCCATCAACCAATTTTATTTGTACACTTTTGTGTACTAACCAACTTGTATGGCTATAAGTTGCTCATTTTGTCGTGTATCTGATGTTACACTTCGGAAAGAAATCGAGTAAAAATTATCGTCTTACATCTTAATTGTAACATATTTTTATGTATATATATGTTAGTAGAATGTCGAAATGAACATACCCTGTATGGCTTCCGCATTTTATAATCCTATGAATTTTTGCGAATTGCCTACGTGTCAACAGCGTAGGCATTTTTTTTGTGGTTATGACGCAAGCTGGAGCTTCCGTCTATTCTAAAAAAAAGAGCCGGCAGAACTCTTTTGTTCTTACCGGCGCGAAACCAAAACTTGAAGTATGACTAAAATGTTATCTACTGCAAAGTTGCAGGATTTCTTAGCCCAAGTAAAGTATTTCCAAACCTTATTTTTTAGCTTTTGTGACATCGTAATTCAATTTTTTATCTATTTATTTAATGAAAAAATATTTATTAATATTTCATTTTAAATTAATTACATAATTTATTTTTTATAATAAAATAAATTAATGTTTTACATTTGCGAATGATATTTTTTCAAAAAAATCACAATTATTTATTAAATATTCGTTAAACCACGTATATATTTTTTCAAAATTAAGTATTATCCATTAAATTTGTTTGTTTAAAAAATTCGTGCAATCCGTGTAAATTCGTGATTAAAAATTCGCAACACAAAAATTCGTGATTAAAAAACTCATCATGCAAAAACTATATTCATTTATTTTCATTCTTTTCGCAACAAGCTCCTTTGCTCAAACTTACAAAGAAAACATCAGTTTGGCAAAAAAACACCAAAAAGAAAAAAAATAAAAAGAGTGAAAATCAATACCCATTTCCATTCACATCGCCAATTCGGACACCTTGAAAATCCACTTGACTGTCTTGCAAAAATGGTTTATTGAGTCGGATTCCGCCATTGCCAAGCAAATTAATATTGGGCATATTGAGGTTGGTAATGCGAAAAGACCAAGGCGTATGTTTTTCAAAAGTATTTTTCAAACCTAAAATAATTTTACGAGATTCAACAATATCTGCGATAGAAATTGTACCACTTTGGTTCACATCACCAGCAAAAAGCTGCCAAGATTCGGTCAAAGGTTGTGCGCCTAAAATGTGTTTACTCATCAAAACCAAGTCAGAAGTACTTAGAAATTCGCCAGCTATTCCTTTTTTTATAGGCTGAATCAAAAGGCTTTTTGCTCTTGGTAAAATCAATCTTGCAAAACTCTTACTGAGCGTAAGTGTATCATTATCAATGATTTGTGAAGTGCTGTCGTAGGTGACAAACGCCATTTTGAAAGTGGCATTTTTGTTCAATGGGTCGTTCATTTTTCCACGAACAATATAATTGTTGTGGTTTTCGCCATTCATTTCCATTACTCCGCTATTGATAGGGTCGAGCCAATCTTTCAAGCGAGTTTGTGGCGTGCCGTTTCCGTCCCAAGATTTGCTCAAACGCCCATAATACAAGCCATTGACGTTGCACAAATCAAATTCTCCACCATTAAAATTTGCCACCAATTGTTTATCTTGGTTAAAAAGTCCACAACCTGACGAACCAACTTCTATGATGCCAAACGTTCCTTTGTTCCGAAAATGAAAATTTGCTGGTGTCGTAACCATATTGTTCCACTGAATAGCTTGATTGTACACCAAGGTCAAAAAATTACTTTCGGTATATTTTTTAATGTCGCCAGCTGCATGATGCACCATGAAAGTATTGCCTACAGGCGGCTCTATTTTACGGTTCCAACCATTGTAAAAAGCATTTAAACCATTGTGAATCGGTGTTGTTAATTCTAACAGTAAAAAATCGGTGCTTACCCAACCACTTCTTTTCACACAACCTATAATAGATTGATTTACAGGCTCTTGTATCGGGTTATTACAGTTTTGTGATTCGTAATGGAAATCAAATTTCCATAGATTGTAGTAAGGGGTATAGCCATCTTCACAGTGAAATGCGCTCAAAATATAAGGTTTTCCATCTTTTGCGGTATTGTTCAAAAGCGTACCCGTACAATAACCCATACCTTCTTTTAAAACCATGGTAATCCGAACTACGCCTCTCTTTATGTCCTTTGTCAAAGTACTATCTACACTCGGACAATTGATATTTACGTTACAATTTTGTGCTGCACCAAAACCAAAATTAACCCTTTCTTCACCTCTATCAGCACTTTCTTTTTCTTGCGTAGAAGGCAAATTTAGAAGGTGTTTTTTATAGACATGATAAGCATTGAAAACCTCGAAACTGCCTTTGTCTGGATTGCTTTTTAGTTCTTCATATTGCAAAACAAGCGTTTCTCCTAAAACAACATTGCTCAAAAATGTTTGCGCATTGTTGTTATTTTTTTCATCAAAAACGCCTAAACTTTGTTTTTTATCAGGTGAAAAAATGGTTAATGTCGCCCCTTTTGGTAGATAAAAATGCTGAAACAGAAGGCTCAATCCTTCCGCTTTATTGGATTTAATTTTGCAAAGCCAGATTTTTTTTTCTGCTGTTTCATGCCACTGACCATCTTTTTCGGGAGAAATCAGGCATGGTATAGGCGCAGCAAACCGTACATCGAATGTTTTGCTTGCATCTTCTTTTTTTATTTTTTCAAAATCTAAATCGGGTAAAACAATGGGTGAAACGGACGAAATTTCACTTAAAGAAAAGTGCTGTATTGGCGTTGTTTGATTTTGAGCCAATAGCAAAAAGGGAAAGGCAATCGCTACAAGAGCAATGCGAACGGTTGATGGAAACATGGGACGAAAAAAATTATTTTTATTAAAAAATGTAACTGTTTAGCGTCGAAAAAAAATCTTCGATTTTTTATTTTTACCACGGAGAAACAGAGGTCACGGAGGCAAAAAAATTAGCCTTCGGCTAATTTTTTGTCAAACTCTGTGTTCTCTGTTTCTCCGTGGTGAAAAAACTGCAAAAGTGGTAAATAGTTACGAAAAAACATTATAATCTATTGATATTGACTACAAATATACGTCCAAATTTTTTATAATGCAATGAAAGGTTTTATTTTTTAGAAAAATAAAAAAATTATTTGTCAATGTGAATATTTCTCTGGATAATCAATGTCTGTAAAAACTCACGTAGAGAAAAGGCACGCCTTTTCTCGTGTTACGTATGCCTTGCGTAGTGCGAGAAAAGGCGTACCTTTTCTCTACGTAATACGTGCGAAACACGAGAAAAGGCACGCCTTTTCTCTACATGAAAATCTAACTTTTAGTACACTGCCACCGTTTTTACATTTGTAAATTCTTTCAAGCCATGTGCAGCTAATTCTCTACCATAACCAGATTTTTTGACACCACCAAAAGGAATTCTTGGGTCACTTTTCACCATATTATTGATAAAAACACTGCCAGCATTGATTTGTTTAGCGATGTGCAAGGCTCTATCTCTGTCCTCTGAGTAGATTGATGCACCCAATCCAAGCGATGTTCTGTTCGCAACATCAATCATATCTTGCTCATTATCAACACGATAGATAGATGCCAACGGACCAAAAGTTTCTTCACACATCGTTGGCATTTTTTCAGTAACATCTAATAAGAGTGTTGGTTCAAAATTACAGCCATCGTGATAACCGCCTAAAACTTTTTTAGCACCAGATTGCATAGATTTTTTTACTTGTCCGTATAGATTTTCAGCCAAATCTAAGCGAGCCATAGGCCCCATATTGGTATCAGGCGCAAAAGGATCACCTTGTCTGATGTCCACAATCAACGACTGAACATTATCAACAAACAATTCATAATTTTTTCCTGTCACTAAAAAACGTTTTGCTGCAATACAGCTTTGTCCTGCATTCATCATTCGAGAACTGACAGCGATTCGTGCTGCTTTCGCAACATCAGCGTCGTCCAAAACCAAAACAGGGTCAGAACCACCCAATTCTAAGACTGATTTTTTAATGTATTTTCCTGCCAAAGCTGCTACGGACGAGCCTGCTAGCTCGCTTCCAGTAAGCGTAACACCTTGCACAATGTCTTGACTAACAACATATTCTGTTAAATCAACGTCCATGACCAAGGACTGAAAAACACCTTCGGGGTAGCCTGCCAAACGAAAAACTTCTTCAATCGCCAAAGAACAACCGCTGACATTCGGAGCGTGCTTTAACAACGAAACATTGCCTGCCATCAATGCCGCACCAGCATATCGGAACGCTTGCCAAAATGGAAAATTCCAAGGCATTATGGCAAAAACACAACCAATGGGTTGGTACAAAACATAATTATTCGTATCGGTTTGAATATTTTCATCTTTGAGCAATTGCTCTGCGTGGTCGGCATACCATTCTAATCCGAAGGCACATTTTTCAACTTCTGCACGGGATTCATTGATAATTTTTCCCATTTCGCCAGTGATTAAAGCAGCATAACGTTCTTTGTTTTCACGAAGAATTTTGGCTGCATTGCGTTGTAAATCAGCACGTTGTGCAAAAATTGTATTTTTCCAAGAAGTGTATGCTTTTTCTGAACGCTTGATTTTTTTAGCAACTTGTTCTTGGCTCAAAAATGGATATTCAGCAGTGATTTCACCGTTGAAAGGATAAATGGATTGTGCTATTTTTGACATAGTATTTTTTAATTTAAGATTTTCTACTTATTTTGAGTGGTTTTCAATGATTTGAAGTACTCGTTCAATTGAAATTTTAAGTGATTTAGCAATGATTTCTATTGGAACTCCATTTTCATCCAAACCTAAAATTGCTTCAATTTCTTTTTTATTCCCTCCTTCTTCTCTTGCTTTTTCTACTCTACCTCTTTCGTCTTGCTCCCGCATACTTGCATTGTCATAAGCAATCAATTCTTCTTTTTTCCATGAGTGCTTATCCGCTTCTTTGTAGGCAGTGATTAACCCTTCATCTTCGATGTCATCAGGGATAACTTCTAATTTTTCAGCGTGCTTGATAAAATAAGTCCATTTATCAACCATATCTACTAATTCATGTCTTTTTTTCTTGAATTTAGTCAGTTGAATAAACCTGTATTGAATACCATCTAAAACACATTCGCCTGTTTCTTCTTCAACTGTAAAATGCTTTGCAAGGTATTGTTTGCCAAATCCAACACCAAAATTGAGTATTCCAACAAAAAAAGTAGGTTTGAGTTTTATATAATCTTCTCCTTTATCAATTTGCATAGAGTAATCTTTTGCAGTATAATATTGTACTCGACTTTCAAAACCTTTTAAATCTGCGACTTGCATTTCTACTATAAATTGTCGATTTCGCTGGTCAGTAGCTCGAACATCAATGATACTGGCTTTTTCTCCTGCAATTCGTGGAAGCAAGTAAGGGTCTATAATTGTTACTTTGGTAATGCGATTATGACCTTCCAAACGCAATACTGCATTTAGAAAAGAAATTAATACGACTGATTTTTTTTGGTTGCCAAATATCTTGCGAAAAGCAACATCATTTTTTATATCTACAAATTTCATCTTTTGCGATTTTATCGCTGCAAAGATATAAAGAAAATACTTTCTTTTTTATTAAAAAAATAGGTTTTAAATACTTTTATGCTTAAATGGTTCTCGTTTGCTGTTTTTTTCTTATTTTTGCAAAAATTTATTTTTTATAAAAAAATTATGTCCACCGAAATTATTATAATATTCATTTTGATTTTAGCCAATGGCGTATTTGCCATGTCAGAGATTGCAATTGTATCTGCAAGAAGGATTCGATTGCAAAAAATGGCTGAAAAAGGAAGCCTTGGCGCAAAAACTGCTTTAGAATTAGCCGCAGAACCCAATAAATTGCTCTCAACTGTTCAGTTTGGCATCACTTTGATTGGTCAAATTACGGGTGTTTATGGAGGTAGCGCAATTGCCGTAAAACTCAAACCAAGCATTGAAGCAATAGCTGAATTACAACCTTATTCAGAAACGGTTAGCCTTGGTATTGTGGTGTTTTTTATTACTTTTTTCTCTCTGATTTTAGGTGAATTAGTACCAAAACGCATTGGTATGTCCAGTCCAGAAAACATTGCGGTTCGTTTGTCGCCTTTGATGAAATTGGTGAGTAAAATCGGAAGCCCATTTGTTTGGGTTTTGAGTAAGACAACGGAATTGATACTGCGCATTTTAGGCTTAGATAAAGTCAATGAACAAGCCGTTACGGAAGAAGAAATCAAAGCACTCATTGAGGAAGGAACACAAGGCGGACAGTTTGAAGTGACCGAACAAAAAATGGTCGAACAGGTGTTTCGTATGGCAGACAAACGGGTTGATGAACTCATGCAGCCACGTATGGACGTTGTTTTTCTTGATGTCAATAATACTTGGGAAGAGAACGTGGCGGTCATCATAGAGGATACACATTCTTATTATCCGATTTGTGAAGACAGTTTGGATTCTGTTTTAGGCGTTATGGAAATGAAGCATTTGGTTCGCTATCAGCTTGAAAATCAGGCAAGTGTAGATACTTTGCGCAGCATGGCACAAGACCCATTGTATGTTCCTGAAAACATGAGGGCATTTTCGCTGTTGGAAATGATGCGAGAGGAAAATACTTTTTTCGCCTTGGTTATTGACGAATTTGGAACAGTTCAAGGAACGGTTACGATGAACGATGTTTTGCAAGAAATTGCAGAAAATGCCACAGAAGCACCTTCGCACGAAGAAGACAACCGCATTGTAAAACGAGAAGATGGCACTTATTTGGTTGATGGTTTGACCCAGCAAGATTATTTTAAAGATTACTTCCACATCGAAGAGTTACCAGACGAATCAGAATACAATACAATTGCTGGACTTATCATTAATGGTTTGAAATACATTCCAGAAGTTGGAAAAACATACACTTGGAAAAATTATAAATTTGAAGTCATTGATATGGATGGCACTCGAATTGATAAGATTTTACTAAAAATTCAATAGAATACTAAATTCAAGATTCTAAATTCTAAATTTAAGAATCGAATTGGGTACAATAGAATTTCTGGTTCTAAATTTTTTTATTCTAAATTCTAAATTTCAGAATCGAATTGGGTACAATCGTAAAATTTAGAATTTAGAATCCCGAATTTAGAATAAAAAGAATTTAAAATAAAAAAGAATTTATGCACTTTATAGCACCTTCAATTTTAGCAGCGGACTTTGCTCGTTTGGCTGAGGAAATCGCAATAATCAATGACAGTCAAGCAGATTGGCTTCATGTAGATGTAATGGACGGGCGTTTTGTTCCCAATATTTCTTTTGGACAAGCAATCGTCGAAAGCATCAAAAAGCATTGTACCAAACCACTTGATGTTCACTTGATGATTGTCGAGCCAGAAAAATACATTGAGGAGTTTCGCCAAGCAGGAGCTGACGTGATAACGGTTCATTATGAGGCGTGTACGCATTTGCACCGCACCTTGCAACAAATCAAGGCGACTGGTGCAAAAGCTGGTATTGCGCTCAATCCACATACGCCCATTAGCGTTTTGGAAGACATCATTGACGAAGCAGATTTGGTGTGTTTGATGAGTGTAAATCCTGGTTTTGGTGGTCAAAAATTCATCACACAAACCTACGAAAAGGTTAGAAAACTACGCAAACTTATCAGCGATAACCATTCTTCTACCTTGATAGAAATTGATGGCGGTGTTGGTTTGGCAAACTATAAACAATTGATCAACGCTGGAGCAGACATTTTAGTGGCTGGAAACAGTGTTTTTAAAGCAGAAAATCCTAAACAAGCGATAGTGGATTTGAAAAAATAAGGATTTAGCACACGGATTACCGTAGATACACACAACGGATATTGGTTATTAGATATTAAAGATATTGCAAGTGCCGTGTGCTAAATTTATTTTATAATTTCACCACTCGCCTCACCACACTTTTTGATTTATCTTTATTCATGATTTTTACAAAATAAGTGCCTTGTGCCAAAGCAGCAACATCAACCGAAGTTTGAGGAGCTACACTTTGACGCAGGACTTCTTGACCAATGTTATTATACAGCACCATTGTGAAATCATCGTTAGCTTCATCTAAAATATTGATAGTCAGGTTATTGTGAAAAGGATTTGGAGAAATTTGAACATCAATATTTTCTAAAAAAATGTCATTTGTAGGTGCTGTTGTATTGCAAAAATTATATTTTGGATTCATGTAATGCTGTTGCTGATTGCTATAACTGCACAACAATTCATACCAATAACCATCAAAAACAGGCTTGATGAGTGTTTCAAAAGGATGAACCAATGAGCCAATGCCTTCTATCCAAACCTTTTGACCTACTAATTTATTCTGCATATTACGTACTTCAAAAATATATTTTTGCCTAATTTTTCCAAAAAATGTTACTTTTTCTATCTTTAGCAAATCATAAAAATATTCTTCTCCGCCTGTATATTGAGTAGTAATTAAAGTGCTTTCACCAACTTTCAAATCAAAATCATACAGTAATTTTTCATCAAAACAATTATTTTCCTTGTCAAGTAGCGCATAGACCTTTTTCCCTTCTCTACGAATAAATGCTTTTACTGTACCTGATTGTGCCTTGATTTTCAGGTTAAACGCATAAAAACAGACAAAATGATGACAAATTAAAATTTGTAAAAAACGACTATCTTTGTCGATGAAAATACCCGAATTATTTATCAAA
>JAYWHK010000070.1:0-4383 GCA_043777755.1 Saprospiraceae bacterium | reverse complement strand
TAGCGTTGGCATTAATGCCAACGCTACGGATTGAGATTACCAACGCCACAAATTCTTATTTAAACCATTCTTTTATGCCAGCTTTCGCTTAATTTTTTTACAAAAAAAGCATCAAACTCTCTTTTATTTTGTACCAACGTATCGAAAACAAGCGTATCGTTATTTATTTTTTCTTCTAAAAAAAATTGCTTAAACGATTGTTTATCAACGATTTGTATGTTTTTATTTTCATCAAAAAAAGAAAATTTCAAACGGTTAAAAAATGAAACGCCCAATTCATCTTCCATTGTTTTAATAAAACGAACTGATTTGTCAATAGAACAACCACTTGCGCCAGCTTGTGATTCGTCCACCATCAACACCAAAAAAAGTTGATGCAAACACTCGCCCATTGCTTTCAAACCATTATTGTGGCTAATCCACTGCGCTGTAAATGATGCTGTCTTTTCGTTCACGATTGCCGTTTCAGCATCGCTCAACAACCTATCTGCTTGATAAATCCAAATTTTAGAATCTGGTGAAAAATTATTGATCATTTTTTATTTTAGTTTTAAAATCTTACGAAGCCTTAAAGGCTCAGTAAGATTTTGATTCACTTTATTCGGCAGCTAAAGCAGCCGCTACAGTTCCTTACACATCTTTCATACTTAACGCTATCCGCTTTCGAGGAATATCCACTTCGGTCACTTTGACGGTGACTTGTTGGGTCAATTTCACAACATCGTTAGGATCTTTGATGAATTTATTTGCCATTTGAGAAATATGAACCATGCCGTCTTGTTTTACGCCGATGTCCACAAATGCACCAAATTTAGTGATGTTGGTGACAATGCCAGGCAACACCATTCCTTCATACAAATCGTCCATTGAACGGACATTACTGAACTCAAAAGGAGCGGCTTCGCCACGTGGATCAAGACCAGGTTTTTCCAATTCCTTCAAAATGTCTTGCAAAGTTGGCAAACCAATTTTTTCAGAAACATAGTTTTTTAAAGTAATTTCTTTGCGTTTCAAAGGATTTTTAATCAATTCTTTGACATCGCAAGCCAAATCCTTCGCCATCGTTTCTACAATATGGTAGGCTTCTGGGTGTACTGCGGTGTTGTCCAAAGGATTTTTACCATCTCGAACACGCAAAAATCCCGCACATTGCTCAAAGGCTTTGTCACCCATTCGAGGTACTTTTTTAATGGCAGCACGGCTAATGAATTGTCCATTTTCTGCACGATAATTGACAATATTTTGTGCCAATGTTGGACCCAAACCAGATACATAAGTCAATAAATGCTTACTCGCTGTGTTGATGTTGATACCGACGGAGTTCACGCAGCTTTCCACGATTCTATCCAAACTGTCTTTCAATGCGCTCTGATTCACATCGTGCTGATATTGACCTACACCAATGCTTTTTGCATCAATTTTGACCAATTCCGCCAATGGATCTGCCAAACGACGACCTATCGAAACCGAACCACGAACAGTCACGTCATGGTCTGGAAACTCCTCACGGGCAACGTCCGAAGCAGAATAAATTGATGCACCACTTTCATTCACTGAATAAATGTCAATCTTGCGACCAGCATCTAAACTTTTCAAAAAATCAACTGTTTCACGTCCTGCCGTTCCATTGCCAACAGCGATGGCATCAATCTCATATTTTTTTACCAAATCAGTGATTTTCATCAAACTTTGATACTCGTCATTTTGTGGCGGATGCGGATAAATATTGGTATTTAACAATAAATTCCCAGATTGGTCTAAGCAAACTACCTTGCAACCACTCCTAAAACCTGGGTCAATTGCCAAAATTCTTTTTTGTCCCAAAGGCGCAGCCAAAAGCAATTGTCGCAAATTGTCGGCAAAAACCTTGATGGCTTCCGCATCAGCTTTGTCCTTTGAAATATTCCGAAATTCAGTTTCAATCGAAGGGGCAAGCAAGCGTTCATAACTGTCAGCAAGGGCTTCTTTGACTTGCTTTGTAGAATCACCATAACCTTTCAGAAACTCCCTTTCGAGTGCATACAGCGCATCTTCGACGTTTGGCTCGATGCTTACACGCAAAAAACCTTCTTCTTCTCCACGACGAATCGCCAACAAACGATGCGAAGGAATATTTTTTAACGCTTCTTCAAATTTGAAATAATCTTTGAATTTTACAGCTTCTTCCTCTTTACTTTTTACTACTTTTGAAACGACAAAACCAGTTTTTTCAAAATAATGGCGTGTTTTATTACGAGAAATTTCATTTTCAGCAATCATTTCAGCGATAATGTCCCTTGCGCCAGCGAGCGCATCGTCATTAGAAGGAACGTCGTCAGTGATGTAATTTTTAGCCAATACAAATGGGTCGTCATTGTCATTTTGAGAAAAAATACGCAGTGCCAATGGCTCTAAACCACGCTCACGGGCAACAGACGCACGTGTTTTTCGCTTGCGTTTGTAGGGCAAATAAAGGTCTTCTAGTTCGGTCAGGTTATAAGTTGCCATGATGCGTTGGCGCAAATCGTCGGTCAGTTTTCCTTGCTCTTCAATAGAGGACAAAATGCTCTCCCGACGTTTTTCAACTTCAGCCAACTTGTCCATTTGCTTTTTAATGTCCGCAACCTGCACTTCGTCAAGCGAGCCAGTGACTTCTTTTCGGTAACGGGAAATAAAGGGAATTGTCGCACCTTCTTCCAAAAGTTCAGCGGTATTTTTTACCCGATTGAAAGGAATAGAAAGTGACTCAGAGATAAGTTCTAAGTGCTTGATAATCATAGTTTTCTACCTAATTTTTAAAATAAATTGTACTAAATACATTGTTTTTTAGTTATTTAATGTTTGAAATAGTTTAAAATGGCTCTAACTAATTGAAAACCAAAACAATACAACAATTATAAACAATAGCAAACTTTTAGAACAATGTACTAAATCAGCTGTAAAGAAACACAAAAAAAATGAATTATAAAAGAAAAATACAGTAGAGAAAAGGCATGTCTTTTCTCGTGTTACATAGACCTTGCGTAGTGCGAGAAAAGGCGTGCCTTTTCTCTACATTATGCATTATACGATTACGTTTACGATTTTGCTTGTAATTTTTTGAAAAAATACAAACTAATCAACAATACAACGATTGGCAACAAAGAAAAATAAAATGCTTTTTGTCCGCCCAATGTTTCAAAAATTCGTCCTGTAATCAGCGAGCCTGTTGTGCCGCCCAACGCAGAAAAAACAATGATTAAACTCGACATCAAGCCATGCTTGTATTTTGGTAAAGTATTCAAAATCAATGAGTTAATGGCTGGATAAATGGGCGCAATGAGCAAGCCTATCAAAGGAAAAATAAACGTTGCGATTGGTGCTTCGAGCCAAGTTGTGGCTTGTGAGCCATCGGCATTTTGTGCCATCGGAATCGCTATCAAAACCAATACCGCTGACAAAATCAAGCATATCGTCAAGGTCGTGTACCACTCTATTTTGCGCATGACGATACCTGCCAAAAACCTTCCCAAAGCGGTGAACAATGCCAGCATACTTGCCATCTGAATACTCAAATAAGTAGAAAGTTTGAGGACATCTTGATTAAAAGTAGGCAGCCAACTCATAATGCTTTGTTCCATCAACACATAAAAAAAAGCGCAAACAACAAATACCAATACAATAGGCGTTTTTAATAAAGTCAGCATTTCTGAAAACTCATTCCCTATGTTTTTTGCTTCTTCTCGTTGTATGGAAGACTCGTCTAATGGCGATGTCCATAAAAGTAAAAATGCCAATAAAGACAATCCTCCCAATACGTAATAGACTGAAAACCAATCTGTTCCGTTTGGATTATTTTTTACATAAAAAGAAAAAAGAAAATTACCCGACAGTATTCCAATCATAAAAAAGGATTCCAAAAAATTCATCAAGCTGATGTGTTCCTTTTCGTTGTCTGTTATCAAACCAATTGTTCCATAAACTGACATTTTTATCAAAGCAAAACTTGCTCCGACAGCAATAAACAAGATTTCGGTCATTCCAAAACTTGCAAAACTTGGTGTCAGCATACAAACCACACTTACAACACCCAACGCCAGCAACATCGCTTTTTTGTAACCCAAACGGTTAAAAAACGAAAAGGCAAAAAAGGACAATGCCGCAATACTCAAATCCTTGCAGGCTTCCAAAACAGAGGCTGCGGTCTGCCCTACTTGAAAGTTGTTTTGAACTTGTAAAATAACCGTCCCGACACTGTTTAGAAGTATCGCAAAGACAAAGTAATTGATGAAAAGAGAAAGGGTAATTTTAGTATTCTTCATTTTATATTATAATTTGAACCACCTAAGTCACAAAGGACATCTAAGTTTTACGATTATTACTTAGATGCGCTTTGTGGCTTAGATAGTTTAATAAAAACTCTAA
>JAYWHK010000069.1:0-32047 GCA_043777755.1 Saprospiraceae bacterium | reverse complement strand
TACTGTTTCTTGCATAATTTTTTCGTTTGATAACTCAAAATTACGCTTTTTTTATGATTTCGTTGCACTTACATTTTTCGTGCCGCTCAATAGTGAATTAAATTAGTGAAATTAGGTTTAATTTTCAACATCACGATTAGTGTAATTAGTAAAATTAGTGTAAATTCGTGTTTAAACAAAATACGCTAATTTCTTACGAATAAATTTAAATATTAATGACAAAAATATTAGTGACTGGTGCTAACGGTCAAGTTGGTAGAGAATTACAATTATTAGCAACACAATACCCTGATTTTCAGTTTATTTTCGCAACAAGAGAAGATTTAGATATTTGTGATTTGGAAGCAATCGAGGATTGTTTTCACCAACATTTGCCTGATTACTGCATCAATTGTGCGGCTTATACCGCTGTTGATAAAGCAGAAAGTGATGTTGAACAAGCCAAATTAATCAATACTTTGGCTGTCAAATATTTGGCAATGAATTGTCATTTGCAGCAAGTTCCTTTGATTCATCTTTCTACGGATTATGTCTATCACAACCAGCAAAATACGCCTTTTTTGGAAGAAGACGAAACCAATCCGCAAAGCGTGTACGCTTCTACAAAATTAGATGGCGACCTCGAAGCCTTGGAAAATCACGACTTGGCAATGGTTATTCGCACGTCTTGGGTCTATTCTTCTTTTGGCAATAATTTTGTAAAAACCATGTTGCGATTGGGTGCAGAGCGACCACAACTGAGTGTCGTTTTTGACCAAATTGGCTCACCTACGTATGCACGAGATTTGGCAAATGCTGTTTTAATGATTATAAAAAAAGTTGAAAATCAAGAAGTTGCGAAAGAAAATCTATCTGGTATTTTTCATTACTCCAACGAAGGCGTAACGAGTTGGTATGACTTTGCAAAAGCTATTTTTGATATAAAAGAAATCCCTTGCAAAGTATATCCGATAGAAACTGTTGCATTTCCCACACCTGCACAGCGTCCGCCTTTTTCTTTGATGAATAAAAAGAAAATCAAACAAAATTTCAACATCGAAATTCCGTATTGGAGAGATAGCTTGAAGGAAATGTTGGCTATATTGTAGGTAATTTATTTTTGCTTATTTTAGAAAAACTTTTTAAATACCTCAAGTGAAACAATCTGTATTTTTAAATATTGTAAATTACTGTGAATCAACAAGTTTAATTTAGGTAGCACGAGCTTTAGCGCATGACAGCAAGTGTTGTTACCATTTTCAACGAGCTAAAGCTCATTTTACCAACACCGCTAAACATTGCCACAATTTACCATATAAATCTTGCAACCTTCTCTGTACATTCCTTGTCTTAGCTATTAGGCGAAAACAAATCCATCATACAGTTTTTCGACGAAAAAATTCACATTATAAGGCTTATTGTAGTCTTATAATGTGGATTTTTGCATATAAGCATCTAAATCCTAATGTCATTAAGCTAAGGGTTTTGACTTTAAATGCTTTGCTCAACAGTCTAAATTTACTTTTTGATGCCCTTACCCTATTCCGAAGGAATCCCTTTGGGAAAGGGCATTCAGACAAAAAAAGTAAATTTTTCCAATTTTTAGCAATAAATGTATTGTTTTTATTGTTGAAAAACAAATAAAAATAATACATTTAGGAGTCATTCCCTTTAGGGTGAGGGCATAAGAAAGTGCTGTTCAAGTCTTTTGCGAAGCAACACATTTTTAAAACCCTTAGCTTAACGACATTCCCTAAATCCGTCGTACTAAATTACCTTTAACGCCAACTTATATTTTATAAAAAGCTGTAACTGTCTAATAATTAATTTTTTAATACTAAAAATAAATATATTTGCCTTTTAAAACGCTAAAAAACATTTTATAAAAAAAACTCACAACATGAGATACATTAATTACACACTATTTATTTTATTTTTTTCTTTTATAAAAATTCAAGCACAAGCCACTTGGCTACCCAATGTAGGTTGTTCAGGTCTTGGTGGTGACATTGAAATAGCTAAAATATTCATCAACTCTTGTTGCGAAGAAGAAGGTTTTAATGAGTTCATTTATTTAAAAACAGGAAATAGTCCTTTACCTTGGGACGGTATGCAAATCACGGGTAGTGGATTGAATTATACTGGAACACCAAATTCTGGTGCGCCTTATAACCATCCTGTTGCGAATGTATTTACCTCAAATACAAGTATTATAGCAACGCTAAATGGTGGAGTGAACAATTGTCCTGCAAACAATACCTTTGTTATTGCACCAAATCCAATTCCACCCAATTCGATTGTATTGATTACGATGTCAAGTCTTGGATTGAGTATTTCTCCTGGGCCTAACTGTGCGCCACAACTGGCGAATATGTGCGGTAGAGGCCCTGTATTTGTATTATCTGGAAACTATACTTCCACGACTCCTGGCGGCAATGGAAATTTTGGTTTTTTTAAAAATAGTAATTGTGCGAATGTACCTACCTTAGGCAACGTATGTACAACCTCTGTAAAATTTGATTTTTTTGATTCCAATACAGGAGCTATCGTTTGTACAAAAGAAGTGACTTATAATTTGAACAATACTCAAAATCAAGACGGTGAA
Source organism: Saprospiraceae bacterium (assembly GCA_043777755.1). Taxonomy (GTDB): domain Bacteria; phylum Bacteroidota; class Bacteroidia; order Chitinophagales; family Saprospiraceae; genus CANHEE01. The sequence continues at coordinate 29,463 of JAYWHK010000069.1, read as the reverse complement.
GCCATCTTAGCTAATGGTACAATGGCGGTAGGCGGTTGCTACGAAATTCCACCATGTATTGCGCCACCACCGCCAACATTGACTCCCATTAACCTAAATATGTGTAAAGGTCAAGCGGGACCCGCCAATAACCAAGGTATGGCGTGTAGCAATTGCAATACCTATCAGAATATTGGAAAATACAATGTTTATACCGCCCCAACAGGAGGTCAGCCTGTTTTTATTGGTGCAAACTTCCCTGTTGGTTTTAACTTATCAACACTTCCAGCAGGAACAACAACTTTTTATGCAGAACAGACAGGTTTCTGCCCGTCAGCTCGTATTCCTATTACCATTAATGTAAGCGATGGTTTAGCCGTTAGTGCAGTCAAAACAGATGTCAATTGTAATGGTGGTAGTACAGGAACTGCAACAGCAACAGGTTCTGGCGGTGTAGCAGCTTATACTTATCAATGGTCAAGTGGCGCAAACGCAGCCAATGCAACAAACTTAGCGGCAGGAACTTATACCGTTACGATTACAGACAATTATGGTTGTAAAAGCACCAACAACATCACCGTTGGAGAACCTCCATTATTGACGACTTCTGTTGGTGCAACACTTGGTGCTACTTGTGTTAATCCTGGAACTGCCGCCATGAGTGCCGCTGGAGGAACACCACCATACGCTTATCAATGGTCAAGTGGAGGCAGTACAACAACAACCGTAACTGGACAGCCAGGAAATTATACCGTAACCGTAACAGACAACAAAGGCTGTACAAAAACACAACAAGTCACCATTCCTGCAAACAATACCTTACCAACAGCCGTTGCCAATGCGCCAAACACTTTGACTTGTAACAATACTACGGTGAGCATCAATGGCAATGGTTCTTCAAGTGGCGCAAATTTTACATACAATTGGTCTGGAACAGGATTGGTATCAGGAGGAGCAACTTTAACACCAACAGTCAATCAACCAGGAGCTTATACGATTACAGTAACAGATACTCAAAATGGTTGTACTAAAACGGCAATAGTCACTGTCAATCAAAATATAATACCACCTGTTGCCAATGCAGGAAATGATAAAACGCTAAATTGTGCTAACAATCAGCAAGTTACGTTAAACGGAACCAGTAACGTAACAGGCTCTACTTATCTTTGGTCAACGGGAAGTACAAGTGCAAATCCCAATGTTACAGCGGTTGGTACTTATACTGTAACCGTTACCAGTCCAACCAATGGCTGTACTTCTACGGATCAAGTCGTTGTCGATTTAGACATTACACCGCCAGTAGTCAGCCCAATAGCTCCCGTTACAGTGACTTGTAATAATCCAAGTCCGATTTTAAGTGTTAGCTCCACAGGAACAGGACTTACTTACAACTGGTCGCCTTCGGGTTCAGGAGCAAATACCAATGTTTCCTCCGCAGGAACTTATACCGTTACTGTTACCGCAGGAAATGGTTGTACAGGTGTACAATCAACATCAGTAGCAATTGATAATGTACTGCCAACAGCTGTTTTAGCTCAACCACCAGTATTGACTTGTGCAGCAGGAGCAACTTCCGTTTCACTTGATCCAACAGGATCCAGTACTGGCCCTAATATTGTATATGGTTGGTCTGGACCAACAGGGCTTCTCGGAAATAGTTTGATACCGCCAGTCATTACATTGCCAGGTACTTATATATTGGCTGTTGTAAATACGGCAAATGGTTGTATAAAAACAACATCAGTCAGTGTACAAGGTAATGTTACACCGCCAACAGGCGACGCTGGATTGCCACAAGTTTTGAATTGCTATAACAATGGTTCAGTAACGATAGGCAATGCTGGTAGTGGCAACCAAAACTATGTTTGGTCAAATGGTAGTTTTGCCCCAACCCAAACAATTAACATGACAGGAACTTATACTGTCACAATTACGAACAATACCAATGGTTGCACAAAAGTATCAAGTGTTATTATAACAGAGGATAATATTGCACCAGTTATCAGCCCAATTCCACCTGTTACAGTAAATTGTTTTACGCCTACACCACAACTGAATGTAAGTGCTTCTGGGTCAAACCTCACTTATACTTGGTCACCTTCGGGTTCGGGCGCAAACCCTACCATTACAATGGGCGGAACTTATACTGTAACTGTTACCAACTCAGTAAATGGTTGTAAAGATATAGAAACGGTTATTGTTCCCGAAGATAAAAACTTCCCATTAGCTGTATTAGCTCCACCAGCAACTTTAAATTGTTTTAACAATTCAAATATTGTATTAGACCCAACAGGTACAAGCACAGGAGCGAACTTTACTTATAATTGGTCAGGCCCTAATGGCTTTACAGGCAATACTTTAGTTCCTCCAAGTGTTACTACTGGCGGAACATATACTTTGACCGTAACAGACAATATAAATGGTTGTACAAAAACAGTTGCTCAAACGGTTGTACAAAATACTACTTTACCAATGGCTTTGGCAGGAAATCCACAAACGTTGAATTGTTATAACAATGGTTCAGTAACAATTGGTGGTGCGTCAAGTACTGGATCAAACTTTACTTACAACTGGTCAAACGGACAAACATCAGCTACTCAAAACGTAATTTTACCTGGAACATATACCATTACGGTAACAGATACTCAAAATGGTTGTACAAAAGAGTCGTCAGTTGTTATTGATGAAGATAAAGTTATACCAACCGTTGATGCTGGTATTGATTTATTTATAAATTGTTATACACCAACGCAAACCATTGCGGCAACAGCCAATGCAGGAACAGCACCTACTTATGCTTGGTCAGGACCTGGAATTACGGGAGGAGGAACAACTTTAACACCAACCATCAATCTCCCAGGAAATTATATTTTGACCGTAACAAATTCTATCAATGGCTGTACAAAAATAGACGATATTACCGTAACAGCTGATTTAAACTTACCAACAGCAGTAGCGTCAGTTTCTAATGGTATTGATTGTAATAATGCTACAGCAACTTTAAACGCTGCTGGTTCAAGTACAGGTGCTAACATTACGTACAACTGGTCAGGGCCTAATGGTTTTACAGCAAATACCATTGACCCAACAATTACAACTGGTGGGAATTATACTGTAACGGTAACAAATACAACAAATGGTTGTACCAAAACGGCTTCAATTGTCGTTACTGAAGACAAAACAGCACCTGCCGCAAATGCTGGTGCAACAACAAGCGTTACGTGCTCTAACCCAACTATACAATTGAGTGCAACGGGTTCTACAGGAGCTAATTTCACATACAATTGGTCTGCCGCAGGTGGTGGAAATATTACGGGTGGATCAACTTCCTTGACACCAACCATCAATCAAGCAGGAACATATACTTTGACAGTGACCAACACAACCACAGGCTGTACCAATGTATCAACAGTTACTGTCAATGAAGATAAAATCTTTCCTGTTGCAAACGCTACAGGATCTGGTGTTGTTACTTGTTTTAATCCAACTTTAAACCTTGGTGTAAATGTAACAAGCGGCTCAAACCTACAGTTTCAATGGTCTGCAAGCGCAGGTGGAAATATTGTTGGCAACGCCAATCAGCAAAATATTACGGTCAATCAAGGAGGAACGTACAACGTTACCATAACAAATGCGACAAATGGCTGTAGCATTACAAGTTCAACGACGACAACTTCTGATAATATGAATCCTATTGCCAACGCAACGGCTTCTGGAACAATTGATTGCAATAATCTTAACGCAACTTTAGATGGAGCAACTTCTTCGCAAGGGGCGATTTATACTTACAATTGGACGGGCCCTAATGGTTTTAATAACAATAGCACCTATACTCCAAGTGTTACCGTAGGTGGAGCATATACTATTTCTATCACCAATACGGTGAATGGCTGTACGGCTTCTAAAACAATTGTTGTCAATGAAGACAAAAATCCACCAGCCGCAGCTTTGATTACGCCAGGTTCTATCAATTGTACCAATCCAACTGTAACGATTCAAAGTACAGGAAGCAGCAGTTATTTATACAGTTGGTCAGCTTCAAATGGAGGTGTTATCAATGGTAGTAGTAGCAATTCAAATGTTGTCGCAAGCAGCGCAGGGACATACAATTTAAATGTTATCAATCCTCAAAATGGTTGTCAAGCATCTTTTTCTACAAGCATTGTTGAAGATAAAAATATTCCACAAGCGGTCATTGCAGCAGCTGCACCTTTGACTTGTTCAGACCCTAATATTACTTTGAATGCAGGAGCTTCTACAACTGGATCAACAATCGTGTATATGTGGAATGGCCCTTTTAATGGAATCGTTGGTGGATTGGGTACAGCTTATCCAACTATTGGACTTGTTGGTACATATACATTGGTTGTTCAAAACAGCGCAAATGGTTGTTCTTCAACAGCTTCTGTAACAGTTCAAGACCAAAAAGTATATCCATTTGCAACAGCATTTCCTACAGCAAATGTCAATTGTACCAATCCAACTGTTTTATTAAACGGATTGGGTTCAAGTTATGGTAACAATATTAATTATACTTGGACAACAATTGGTGGAAATTTTGTTTCTGGACAAAATACATTAGAGCCAATCGTAAGTAAAGGAGGAACTTATACCTTAGTAGTGACCAATACAAGCAACAATTGTTCAGCAACAAAAACAATCACTGTAGATGAAGACAAACAATTGCCAAATGCAAATGCAGGTGCGGATAAACTAATCACTTGTGTTTCTAATTCTGTTAAGTTAGACGGTAGCGCAAGCAGCATTGGAAATCAATACCTTTATCAGTGGTCAAACACTGGTGGAAATGTACCTTTTTCAAATGGAGGAAATAATTTAACACCAACGGTTACTCAGCTTGGTGTTTATACCTTGGTCGTTACCAACTGGAGCAATGGTTGCACTGCTTCTGCACAAACCAATGTTACTTTGGATTTAGGTGTTCCTACTGCCAATGCTGGTACGAAAAAAGAAATTAGTTGCAATGTAGCTTCTGTGCAGTTAGATGGTACGGGTTCTACTTCTGGTACGGGTTTGACATTCAATTGGACAACCGTTGGTGGTGCTTTTGTTTCTGGTCAAACAACTTTAACACCAACTGTAAATCAGCCTGGTTTGTACAAATTAGAAGTTATCAATACTGTAAATGGTTGTAAAGGAAATGCACAAGTTCAAGTGGAAGACAATCGTGTGAAACCTATTTTAAAAGTAGCAAAGCCAACTTTGTTAAGTTGTGCTACAATTAGCACGACACTGAACGGAACAGGTTCTTCTACGGGAACAGATTTTACATACAATTGGACGACTGCAAATGGAAATATTACAGCTGGTGCAACAACCTTAATTGTAAATATTGACAAAGGTGGTATTTATAATTTTAAAATAAAAAATACTCAAAATGGTTGTGAAAAAGACAGTACAATTACTGTTTTAGAAAATTTTAATAAACCAATACCTCTTATCGCAGCACCTACGCTTTTGACTTGTGTGCAACCAACTCAAATTCTTGATGCTTCCGCTTCTACTAAAACTCAAAATGCTAAAATTACTTGGATTACAAGTACGCCTAATAGCATTGTCAGTGGCGGAAATACCTTAAAACCAAACATCAATGAAGAAGGAAAGTATAAATTAATTTTAACCGATACCTTGAGCAATTGTAAAGACAGTATAGAGATTGAAGTTAAAAAAGATGCGAATATTCCACAAGCCAATGCTGGGCCAAAAGGTGAATTGAACTGTACAATTAAAGAAATTACCTTGGCAGGAACAGCTTCTGCCAATGCGACAATCACTTACAATTGGACAACTGTTGGAGGAAATTTTGTTTCTGGTCAAACAACCTTAACGCCAAAAATCAATGCTGCTGGTAAATATACACTCAAAGTTTTTGACTCAGCAAATCAATGTTTGAAAGAATCAACCGTAGAAATTACACAAGATACACTCAAACCAAGCATTATTTTTGCAAAACCTAAAATTCTGGATTGCAAAAATGCAGTCATGCCATTAGATGCGTCGGCTTCGTCGTCAGGTGCAAACTTTAAGTTTGACTGGACAACGCCAGCAAATGCCGTTGTTTCTGGTGCAACGTCACTTTCTCCTTTAATTAACAAACCTGGAACTTATACACTAACGATTACCAATTCAACATCAACTTGCTCGGCTACAAAATCAATCAATGTCACACAAGATATTGTAAAACCACAAGCCAATGTAGCGAATAATGATACATTAAATTGTCGCAATGCAGTAGTAAAATTAACGGGTACAGCTTCTGCAAATTCTGGCTTTTATACTTTTGAATGGAAAGAACCAATTGCAAATGCCATTACGAAAGACAAAACGCTTTTGACACCAACTGTCAGTGAGCCAGGGAATTATCAGTTGGTTGTGACAGATACAGTCAATCATTGTGCTACAACGGCACAATTAACAGTGATAAAAAATGTGCAAACACCTATTGTTGATGCTGGAAATGGAGGTAATTTAACGTGTACGATTAAAAATATTACTTTGTCAGGAACTGCCACAAATGGTTTGCCAAATGATTTGATTTATTCTTGGACAACGCCTAATGGTAATGTTGCAGGTGTGAGCAATGCTTTATCTGCCGTTGCGGATTCCGAAGGAAAATATTTTTTAAATGTAGAAAATAAAATCAATGGTTGTAAAGCAATTGACAGCACAATCGTTACTCAAGATGCCAGCGTTCCAAAAGTTCAAATTATTACAAGTAGTGATTTGAATTGTAAAATAAAAACGCTCGTGTTAGATGGTTCGGGTAGCTCACAAGGCAACGGAATTACGTTCAATTGGACAACTAAAAATGGTGGAAATTTTGTGAAAGACCAAAATACATTGACACCAACCATCAACAGCGCAGGAACTTACATTTTACAAATCAACAATACGCTTAACAATTGTATCAAAGAAATTGAAAAAACAATTAAGATTGATACTTTAAAACCAAAAATCAATGTTTCGCAAGACATTTTAACTTGTGCAAAACCTATAATTGAGTTGAATGCTAAAGTTTTCACGACAGGAAATTATACTTTTGAATGGCTGACAAGTACAGGCGGAATCGTATCAAAAAAAGATACACTCCAAATTTTAATTGATAAAAAAGGTATTTATACTTTAAAAGCAAAAAGCGCAGAAAACGAATGTGAAGGCGAAAAAGAAGTCAATGTTTTGGAAGATAAAGTAGCACCAACTACCGATTGTGGTTTGCCGCTTGAAATTAATTGTAAAGACAGTGTTTTGATTTTACAAGGTGACAAATCAAGTAAAGGTCCCGATTTTGTTTATACATGGACAACAAAAGGTGGAAATATTCTTGAAAATGAAAAAACACTCAATCCTAAAATTGATGCTGCCGGAAATTATATTTTATCCATTTTTAATAAAAGCAATGGTTGTTCAAACAAAGATTCGGTAGCAATTAAAATCAATAAAGCATTGCCGAAAATCGTCATTGCTAAACCTGATACTTTAACTTGTAAAAAACAAAAATTAAATGTTTCAAGTACTGTAACGACCACAGGAATAGCCAATTATACTTGGTTGGCTTCTGCCAATGGAAATATTTTAGCGGATAAAAATAAAGCGAATATTGAGGTGGATAGACCTGGGATATACAGTATTACTGTTGTAGATGAAAAAAATTATTGTGTAAGTAAAAGCAACACAACTGTTTATCAAGATACAATTCAACCAACAGCAAGCGCAGGAACGAACATTGAACTTAGCTGTACAAGCCCAACAATTGACATTCAAGGTGTTGGAACTGGAAAACAAGCATTGGCTTATCTTTGGACGACAAGCAACGGTACGATTGTAAAAGACGCTGACAAAGCAAAAGTTACAGTTCAAAGTGCTGGTTTTTATAAATTATTGGTAACAAATAAATTCAATGGTTGTGCTGCTTCTGACGACATGGAAGTGACATTCTTAGGCGCACCAAAAGCGGTTATTAATCCAACATTAGTCTTGACTTGCGCCCGTACAAGCGTCGAATTAGATGGAAAAGGCTCTGACGAAGGCTCAAATATTGTTTATACTTGGTCAGATGCGAATGGTGCTGCATTGGGTTCTAATCTTATGACAAGTGCCACAAAACCAGGGCTTTATAACTTTAAAGTATTTAATAAAAATAACAATTGCGAGAAAAAACAGCAAATTACGGTAACGCAAGACATCGTAAATCCAGATGCTGATGCTGGCTCAAACGGTACAATCAGTTGCGACAAAGGCTTCATTATTTTAGATGCTCAAAAATCAAGTTTGGGTGCAAAATATACCTATTTATGGTCAGGTGGTTTGATAGAAAGTGGTGAAAACACCATCAATCCGAAAGTCACTGCGCAAGCCGTTTATACGCTATTGGTGACGAATACCGAAAATGGTTGTGTTGCGAGTGATACCGTAAGTATATTGAGTTTAAAACCTGCGATTTTGGCAAGTGTTGCAAATGATCCACTTTGTAACAACGGAAAAGGCAGTTTGAAAATCACTACGATTTCAGGAGGAACACCTCCATATATGTATTCGATTGACAACGGCAAAAACTTCTATCCTTACAACGAATTTACAGGTTTGAATCCCAACGAATATTTGGTCAAAATCAAAGACAGCAAAAATTGTCAAGACCAAGGCAGTATTATCATCAATAATCCACCTAAATTGACATTAAACATTAATCCTTCTGTCAAAATAAAAATTGGAGAAGATGTCCAATTTATAGCAACAGCTTATCCAACGACACCACCACTGAAAACAATTGTATGGTCACCAGACAGTATGTTGAGTTGTAAAAATTGTTTGAATCCGAGCATCAAAGCTCCTTTGAAAAACATTTATTTTACACTTAAAGTGGTAAGTGAAAATGGTTGTGTGGCAGAAACGTTCACCAATTTAGAGATTGATAAAGAGATTGGCGTTTATGTTCCAACCGCTTTTTCTCCAAATGGCGATACCAATAATGACAAGTTTCTGGTTTTTGGAAAACCTGAATTGGTGTTACGCATCAAATGGATGCGCATTTTTGACCGATGGGGCGATATTGTTTATTCCGATACAGACTTGAAAGTGAATGATACCAATCGTGGTTGGGACGGAACTTTCAACGGAGGCGAAGTCAATCCTGGCGTATTTATATGGAATTGTGAAGTTGAGTTTATTGACGGAACAAGCAAAATACTAAAAGGTGACGTAACATTACAAAAATAAGATTTTTCTTAGTGTCCGAAATCTCGTGCTTGTAAACGAAACGCATTTTCGCACACGGATTTTCGCAGATAAAATCAATAAATTGATTTCACTCACGGATTTTCACGGATTTTTTACGTAGGGAATCCGTGAAAATCCGTGTGTGATGCGAAGCATCATCTGTGTAAATCTGTGTGCGAAACTTTTACTTGCGACGACTTAATTACACTAAAATTCCGAAATATTCGGACAGGTCTAAAAGTTATTCCGAATATTTCCAAATTTAAAATTTACTTTCCGAATCATCACTTCAGTATTGTTTGTATTAGCCAACAAACAGGCTTACTTTTGTATTTTAAAAAATAAAAATACACATTATGAAAACCATTACGATTCTTCTTCTCTTTACAACATCTTTTGCATCTGCTTGTACTGCTTTTTTTATAAAAACAAAAAATGACAATGTTTTTGTTTTCAAAAATTACGACTGGCATCAAGAGCCAGCTTATATCTTGACAAATCCTAAAAATGTCATTAAAAAATCCTTTCCAACAGGACAAAAAGATGCTGTTTGGACATCAAAATACAGTAGTTTGACGGTCAATCAATATGGAAAAGAATTTCCGATTGAAGGGGTCAATGAAATGGGCTTGCTTGTGCAAACCTTGATTTTACCCGAAGCAAACTATACTTTTTCTGAGGAAAAATCTTGTGTCAATGAGTTGCAATTCATTCAGTATCAGCTGGATAACTTTTCCACAGTCGATGAAGTATTGGAAAATCTACCTCAAATTTCGATTGTTCCGATTACTGCCAACGTACATTATTTTATTGTTGATAAAAGTGGAGATGCAGCAGTCATTGATTTTGTGAATGGAAAACTACAGATGAGCAGAAAAAGCATTGCTGACAATATGGTTTTGGCAAATTCTCCTTATCAACAATCTATATCTTATTGGAAAAAAGAAGAACGCTTATTTGCGCAGCGACATTCACTCAACCGTTTTTGTGCTGTTCAAAATCAATTGACAACACTAAGCCAAAACCAAGATTTTAACATCGAAAAAGGTTTTTCTTTTTTGGAAACATCACAAGTTGCTTCTACGCAATGGAGTACAGCGTATGATTTGCAACATCAAAAACTATATTTCAAAACCAAATCTCAAAATACGGTAAAAACCTTAGATTGGTCGCTTTTGGATTTTTCTAAAACGTTCTATTTCCCTTTAATTTCTAACGAAAAAAATGAAGTTTCTACATTTTTCACCATTTTAACAAAAGAAAAAAATTACGATTTACTCAAAAAAAGTATGAACGAAATTTATGTTTATCAAGTAGAAAATGATTTGAACGCCTTGAATAATTATCAAATTGAGCCAAATTCGTTGGTGAAAACAATTGATTTCAAAAAAAATACGGGAACACTTCATGTTCGGATTGAAGGTTTGCGAAACAATTCTGGAACGCTGCGGATTGCTTACGCTAATTCTGAGGAACGTTATGTCAAAAAAGATTTCAACAATGCCATTGTGATTCTTCCCAATGAAAATCAAGCAGAATGGACACTCTATAATTTGCCTTTTGGCGACTATGTTTTTGGACTTCATCACGATAAAAATGGTGACGATAAATTCAATAATTTCCTTGGAATCCCAACTGAATCTTTTGGATTCTCCAACAATGCAAAAGGTTTTTTAGGTTTTCCAAAATACAGAAAAGCAGTGATAAAGTTTGAAACAAACAAACAGGTCATAAACATCAAATGCAAATAAAAATTCGTGTAAATTCGTGGTCAAAAATCTTACGCATAGATTACTCGTTCAGCTTCGAGATTTCGGACACTAAGAATAATTATAAAAATTTACGTATTCCCATAATTTTACGTATTTTTGCAGCAAAATTATTACAATTCGTCAATCGTCGTTTTAATGGATTACAAATCAAAAATAAATATAGAAAAACTCCCAAAGCACGTTGCGATCATCATGGATGGCAATGGTCGCTGGGCAAAGGAACGTGGAAAACCTCGTGTTTTTGGACACCACAGTGGTGTTTTGGCAGTACGTGAAGTGACCGAAGCTGCTGCCGAATTGGGCATTGGTTACATGACACTTTATGCTTTTTCTACCGAAAATTGGAACCGTCCAGCATTAGAAGTAATGGCTTTGATGACGCTTTTGGTAGAAACAATTAACAAAGAAGTTGCCACGCTTAACAAAAATAATATTCGTTTGCAAGCCATTGGTGATTTGTCTAAATTGCCTGAAAAAACACATAAATCATTGCTGAAAGGTATTGAATCTACAAAAAACAATACCCGAATGACCCTTGTTTTGGCATTAAACTACAGTGCTAAATGGGAAATTCTGAACGCTGTAAAAAATATAGGGCAACAAGTAGCGGATAAAAAAATTAGCCCAGAACACATCAGCGAAGACCTTTTTGAAGCTCAATTGAGTACACACGGAATGCCCGACCCAGAGTTGATGATTCGTACAAGCGGAGAACATAGATTGAGTAATTTTTTATTGTGGCAATTGGCTTATGCTGAGTTTTATTTTACGGAAACGTTTTGGCCAGATTTTAGAAAAGATGATTTTCATCAAGCTATTTTGGCATTTCAAGATAGAGAAAGACGTTTTGGAAAAACAGGAGAACAACTGACTGAGGTGAAAAAATAAAATTAAAAACTTGACTTGCAGCATTTTAACAATATTTTTTTAAAATTATTTTGAATTTTCAAGAAAAATTTAGAATATTGCATTGTTATTTAAACACTTCAATTTTAAACATACTTACTTTTAGAGAAAACAATGGGAAAAGACACAAAATACTTAACCGTAGCACTTATTGTGCTGTGTGCAATCGCTGCATTGATTGTACTTTTTTATCCTAAAAATAGCCGAATGAAAGGTGATGAAAATATTCATGCCGAAACCGATATAGAACGCAAGGCTTCTGACACGGACACCTACCCAAACACCAGTAAATCAAAAACCACGGAATTATATGCAGACAACAGTTCTTCCGAATCAGATCCTGTAAAAGCTGCGGAGTCTTACCGTGATGCTTTTGGTGATAAAAAAGTATCAACCGTAGATGATGCGCCTGTTGCAAAACCAACAACACCTAAAACAAATGTTGTTGCAGACATACCAGCTGCTTACGAGGAAAATAGCAAACCTAAAAAAATTGCTGATAAATTGACTGAAAAAGGTGCTGCTGTTGTCAAGCCAATTGCAAAAAAAGAAGAAAAAATTGATGTTGGCAAACTTCATGGCTTTTTGGTTGTCACCAATCAATTTGGTAGCAAGGACAATGCTTTAAAGGAAGCCGATAAGTTAAAAGCAAAAGGTTACGCCAATGCCAATGTAATAAGTTTGGACAATAAAGTGTTTATGTCTTATGCTGGTAGAATGGACAAGCGTGAAGACGCTGTGAAATTACTTGTTCAGCTAAAAGAAAAAGGTTTTAAACCTATCATTAAAGACTTAAATTAGTATAAACTCTCAGTTATTCTATGCAAAAAATCTTCTTTCTATTCCTTCTTTTAGCATCTATGAGTTCTTGTAGTGACACTGAAAAAGTTACAGGTCAAGACGAGCGTGGTTTGCGTGTTGAATACCAAAAAAATAAAAAAACAGGTGTCAAGGAAGGAGCTTATAACGTTTTTTACTTGACAGGTTCAAAATGCGAAGAAGCCAAATACAAAAACAATGTTTTAGATGGTACACGTACTTTATTCCACACCAATGGCAATAAAGATGTTGTTGAAACTTACAAAAATGGTATTTTTGAAGGTGCTTTTCAATCTTATTTTGACAATGGGAAACTCGAACAAGAAGGGCAATACGTTAATAACGAAATGGTTGGCGTTTGGAAATCCTACTTTGAAACGGGGACGCTCAAAGAAGAGGTTTCTTTTGCTAAAAATGAAGAAAATGGCCCATTTAAAGAGTATTTTCCAAATGGAAAAGTAGCTGCCGAAGGTTCTTACGTTGAAGGTAAAGAGCAGGGCGAACTCAAAGAATACAATGAACAAGGCGAATTGACTCGGATTGCCAACTGCGAAATGGGGCGTTGCCATACTTCTTGGTCAAATGACCCTTCAAAATTTAGCAATAAATAAAACAGATTGATGAAAAACATTACGCTTCTCTTCTTCGCAATTTCATTTTGCGCCAATGCCCAAAATGGAGGAAAAACAGTATTTAATTTTTTAAATCATCCTACTTCTGCCCGAATCACTGCCTTAGGCGGTGTAGCTATTGCCATCAAAGAGCAAGATGTAGCATTGGCTTGGACAAATCCTGCTGTTTTGAATAAGGATATGTCTGGTCAAATTTCCTTCAATTACGATGCACTTTTTCAAGGTGTTGGGTCGAGTTTTGTGGCATATTCGCAACATTCCAACAAGCTGAATATGACTTTTCATAGTGGTTTGCAATATTTGAATTATGGAACATTCAATGCTGCTGACGAAACGGGAACTCAAAATGGTACGTTTGATGCCAAAGATTTTGCTTTTGGAATTGGTGCAGCTCGTCCTTTGAGTGAAAAATGGAGCATGGGCTTAAACCTCAAATTTATGTCTTCCAATTTGGAATCTTACAGTGCAAGTGGATTGAGTAGCGACGTTTCCGCAATGTATTACAATGCTGATAAAAAATTAGGTTTTACCATTTTGGCAAAAAATGCAGGTACGCAACTTTCCACTTATACCGCTTCGCCAAGAGGCAATCTTCCATTTGAAATTCAGATGGGTTTTTCAAAACAATTAAAACATTTACCGTTTCGTTTTTCATTCGTTGCCAAAGACTTGCAGCGTTGGAACATCACTTACAAAGACCCGAATGTGGTCGAAGATAGTTTTATTCCTGGCGAAGAAGTCAAAGAAACGCCCGCTTTTGTCAAGCAATTGGACAATTTAGCAAGACATTTGGGTGTCAATGGAGAATTTTTATTGGGAAAAAATGAAAATTTACGTCTGCGTTTCGGCTACAATTATTTGCTAAAAAAAGAATTAAACGTTTCGCCTTACCGTTCTTTGACGGGTTTTTCTTTTGGTTTGGGCTTCAAAGTCAGCAAGTTTAGAATAGATTTTGGCAGAAGTATTCAACATTTGGCAGGAGGATTCAGCCATTTTAGCCTTTCCACAAATTTTAATGAGTTTAGGAAAAAGAAATAAGTACACTATTTTTTAGTTGTTTAATGTTTGCTATTGTTTGAAATGGTTCTAACTAATTGAAAACCAAAACAATACAACAATAACAAACTTTTAGAACAATGTAATAAGTATTTTCTTAATTTTTTCTTAAATAAAATTTTTTTTCACAATAAAAAACCTTCATAAGAAGTTTTATAAGAAAGAATAAAATTATCACCTTTCGAGAAAATCGAAACAAACATTTCAGTTCGTATGGCACAGCGTTACATTTAATCAACCAATGAAATTTTGCAAAATAATCAGTAGGCTATAAAGGCTTACATTTCATTTATAGGCTTCGGGCTATTTTATTTTGCAGTTTCCAAATGTATTGAATTATGAAAAAGTTATTTTTTCTGGTAACGAAAACGGGTGTCACCTTTCTTTTAGTCTTACTTTTTAGCACTGCAATTTTTGCACAACAATGCTTGACGGGCAACTGTCAGAACGGCAATGGCTCTATCCAATTTGCAAGTGGCGCAAAGTACAGCGGTGAATTTAAAAACGGTACAATGCACGGACGTGGCATTTTGTACTTTACCAATGGCGATAAATATTTAGGCGATTTTTCCAATCAAAATAGAGAAGGCGATGGCAAATTTATTTTTGCCAACGGCAACGAATACAAAGGGAAATTCAAAAAAAATAAGATGGAAGGCGAAGGCGTTTTGACTTATTCCAATGGCGACCGCTACGAAGGAATGTTTCGTGACGACCAACCAAATGGACAAGGCGCATTAATCGCAGCCAATGGAACACGCCAACAAGGTATTTTTCAAAATGGACAATTGCCTAACAATCAGTCCGCTATACAGCAAACGGTTAGCAATGCGAAAAATATTCGCAACTGCAACGAGGAGTATTGCAACGATACACAAGGAGAATACACCTATTCTGACGGTTCAAAATTCGTAGGCTCTTTCAAAAACGGCTATCCTGATGGAGAAGGTACGATTAAGTATGTGAATGGCGACAAGTATGTTGGCGGTTGGAGCAATCACGCACCGCATGGCGAAGGCATTATGTATTACAAATCTGGTCGTGTTTTTGGTGGTGTTTGGAATTACGGAACACCAACGAAAGAATTGGAAAGTGTTAGTAAAGTACCACAAGAACACATTGAAAGCGACAAAGACAATGCGATAAAAATCTGGTCAGTGATTGTTGGCGTTGGTCGTTACGGTCACATGCCAACCTTAAAATACCCCGATGATGATGCTTATCATTTTTACGCTTTTTTGAAAAGCCCCGAAGGAGGAGCGTTGCCTGACAATCAAGTAAAAGTGTTGATTGACGAAGACGCTACCCGAGATAATATTTTGCGTACAATGCGCCAAGTTTTTTTGAAAGCTGATGAAAACGATGTGGTGATGATGTATTTTTCGGGTCATGGTTTGGACGGTTCATTTATTCCTGTGGATTACGATGGTTTCAATAATAAATTGCGCCACGAAGACATCAAAGCTATTTTTAACGAAAGTAAAGCAAAACACAAAGTTTGTATCGCAGATGCTTGTTTTTCGGGTAGTTTGTACGCTGTAAAATCAACAGTCAATACGACCTTAGACCGTTATTACGATGCTTTTAATAAAACACAAGGAGGAATGGCATTGATGATGTCTTCCAAAAGTGAAGAATATTCTTTGGAAGACCATGGTTTGAGAAGTGGTATTTTTAGTCATTATTTGATTAGAGGACTCAAAGGCGAAGCGGATAAGAACAGCAATAAAATAGTGACCATCAAAGAATTACACGATTTTGTACAGAAAAATGTCAAAGATTATACCGCAGGAGCGCAAAATCCGACTATTTCAGGAAGTTTTGATACCAATATGCCAGTAGGCGTGATAAGATAAGGTAGTTAAGTTTTTAAGTTGAGTGTATAGCAATGCGGCATCTTCATTTGGGAGATGTCGCATTTTTTAATAATGCACCGTTCAATCCGTAACGTTGGCTTTAAAGCCAACGTTACGGATTGAACGGTGCAAAATCGAAATTAATTTTTTTCAAAAAAAATAATTTAAGAAAACCTTTACATATTCCAAATAACTTTTACCTTTATATTTCCGTTAATACAAGAAATGAGGTCACTGACTATATTATTCTCTTTGTTTGCAACCATTGCATTGGCAAAAACAGACAAGTATCGGGCATCTTTCCGTGATGACCCCGCTACGACTATTGTCATTGGTTGGAATCAAGTATCAGGTGAAAAACCAATATTTTGCTACGATACCAAGGATAATGGAGCAAATGCTGACAAATATGCGTTCCAATTAGAGCCAAGCCATCGCAATGAGTTTAAAAGTTTTCACAATACCTTTGTTCGATTGGGAGGCTTATCTCCAAACACAACCTATTATTTTGTGATAAAAGACAGCGAAGGCGTTAGTCGTCGTTTGTCGTTTCAAACTTTACCGAATACGCCAGAAGCTCGATTGAGCATCATCGCTGGTGGAGATAGTCGAAATATGCGAGAAGCAAGAAATCGAGCTAATAAGTTGGTTGGTAAACTGCGACCGCATTTGGTGCTTTTTGGTGGCGATATGACCGACTCTGATACGGCACTTGAATGGAGAGAATGGTTGGACGATTGGCAAAACACGATTACACCAGAAGGGCGTTTGATTCCAATCTTACCTTGCCGTGGCAACCACGAAGAAAGCAACCAAACTTTAATTGATTTTTTTGATATAGAAGCGGAAAATATTTATTATGCTTTGACACTTGGTGGTAGCCTTCTACGGGTTTATACATTGAATTCTTTTGAAGCACCTGGCGGAGAGCAAAAAACTTGGCTCAAAAACGACCTTCAAGCCAATGACGATGCTTTGTTTAAAATCGCACAATACCACTTGCCAATGCGTCCGCACGTTTTAGGCAAAGAAAATAACCAAGAGGAGTATGTTCACTGGGCAAACCTTTTTGGCAAACACAAAGTACGTTTGGCAGTAGAATGTGATGCACACGTTGCAAAACATACGCATCCGATTCGTCCTTCGCAGACCGCAGATGCCGTAGAAGGCTTTGTTCGTGACGATAATTTCGGAACAACTTATATTGGCGAAGGATGTTGGGGCGCACCACTCCGACAAGCCAACCGTAACCGAACTTGGACACGCAACTCCGAGGCGTTCAATCAGTTCCATTGGATTTTTGTGGATAAAAACAAAATGGAAATCAGAACTATCAAAACAGATTGTGCGGATCGAGTTACAGCATCTGCCAGTAAAAATCCATTTGAAATGCCACAAGGCATAGATATTTGGAAACCTTCGGGCGGTGAATTGATTACAATCGTACAACAACAAAAAGAAGCGCAAGTCAATATAGGCGAAGGAACAGAAGATTTAGAAGCCTTGCCAAAGTTGGTTGTCGAAGCAGGAGCAAATGGTGTACGCATCAATTATGCGCTGACAGAGCTTTCTGATGTAAAAATAAAACTGTTCAATATTCGCCTGAGCGAAGTAGGTTCTTTGGATTATCCGAACCAACCTGTTGGAGCTGGCACGCAATTTGTAAAATTAGATAGAGTACCACCAGGACGTTATGTATTGGTAGTGAAATCCAATAAAAAAGCATTGGGCAGATATTTATTGGTAAGAAAATAAAGAAATTGAAAAAAGGATAAATTTTTTTTTAATAATACTTTCAATTCTGAAAAAATAGCCGTTATTTTGCAGCAAAATTGAACAGGCTTTAAAAATTTTGAGGTCTAAATTTTTTAGAAAAAATATTTTATCATTTAAAAATAAGAAAAATGTCTGCAAGCAATCATCACGATGAAAATGTGAACAACCATGGAATAGAAGGTGCAAGTGACAAAGGTTATTGTATGTTGTATTTCGCAATGTTTCTGTTTTTGCTTATCGGTGCAATTTATATGACCATTCACGGAAATATTAATGGTGTTCCAGAATTAAAATAATTTTTTTTTAGTTGCAAGTAATTGAAAATCAATATTTTATATTTTTTATTAAATATTTTTAAAAAAAATATCAAAAAAAACTTGCAAAATTAAAAACACTGATGTAACTTTGCATCGCTTTTAAAGAATAGCACGCTTCTTTAGCTCAGCTGGTTAGAGCACATGACTGTTAATCATGGGGTCCGAGGTTCAAGTCCTCGAAGGAGCGCAAAATATTAACGCTTAATAATCGTACGATTATTAAGCGTTTTTTTGTGTTTATGGATAATTTATAAGTAGTTTAGCCTGAGTGCTTAGTATTGGTATTCCTACATATCCAATGCCATAAATTATCCACAATATGACAAAATTTCAATTGGAAAACCTATTTCTGCCACATAAACTTATTTTTTCTGACAAAAGGTCATGTTTTTTGACATGGCACAACTTGTGATACCTAAGTATTGACACCAAAAAAACTATCTAACTTAATTTTTTATTTTAACTAAAAATATTTTCAATTATTATGAAACCTATCAACGACCGAGTAGTAGTAAAACCCGCTACTGCGGAGGAGAAAACTAAGGGTGGTATCATTATCCCTGATACTGCAAAAGAAAAACCATTGCGTGGCGAAGTTATCGCTGTTGGTCCTGGAAAAGATGGAAACTTGATGAATGTTGCCGCTGGTGACATCGTATTGTACGGTAAATATGCTGGACAGGAGTTAGAATACCGTGGTGAAACATATCTTATCATGCGTGAAGATGATATTTTAGTGATTTTGGACTAAGATATAATCCATTTCAAAAAAATATATTTTGATTTTTTTATTAAAAATAATTAAATAATACTAACTAAACACTCGCCTCTAAGTTGGTAAGTTCCTATTAATGAGGGATTTAGAGAGGCTTTCTATACTATGTCAAAAAATATAAATTTCGGAGCTGACGCACGTGAAAAATTAAAAAGTGGCGTTGATCAATTGGCAAATGCCGTAAAAGTTACCTTAGGGCCAAAAGGTCGTAACGTAGTGATTCAAAGAAGTTTTGGCGCACCAATCATCACAAAAGATGGTGTAACCGTAGCAAAAGAAATTGAATTGGAAGATCCAGTCGAAAATATGGGTGCGCAAATGGTGAAAGAAGTAGCTTCTAAAACAGCTGATGCAGCTGGTGATGGAACTACAACAGCAACCGTTTTGGCTCAGGCAATGGTAAAAGCTGGTTTGAAAAACGTAGCGGCTGGCGCAAATCCAATGGATTTGAAGCGTGGTATTGACAAAGCTACAAAAGTAATCATCGCAGACCTTAAAGCTCAATCAGAGATTATTGGCGATGATTTTGAAAAAATCCGTCAGGTAGCTTCTATTTCTGCCAACAACGATGACGAAATCGGAAAGTTAATCGCTGATGCAATGAAGCGTGTGACGAAAGATGGTGTTATTACTGTTGAAGAAGCAAAAGGAACAGATACTTACGTAGAAGAGGTTATCGGTATGCAATTCGACCGTGGCTACCTTTCTCCATATTTCATCACAAATGCTGACAATATGACAGCGGAGTATGAAAGCCCATTGGTTTTGATTTATGACAAAAAAATTAGCAATATGCAAGAAATGTTGCCGATTTTGGAAAAATCATTACAAACGGGTCGTCCATTGTTGGTTATCGCAGAAGATGTTGATTCACAAGCATTGGGTGTATTGGTAGTGAACCGTTTGCGTGCAAACTTAAAAATCGTTGCTGTTAAAGCACCTGGTTTTGGAGATCGCCGTAAAGCAATGTTGGAAGACATCGCTGTATTGACAGGTGGTGTTGTTATCAGCGAAGAGCAAGGTTACAAATTAGAAAACGCAGAATTGTCAATGTTGGGTCAGTGCGAAAAAATCACTGTTGATAAAGACAATACGATTATTGTAAATGGTAAAGGCGATGCGGAAACCATCAAGGCTCGTATCAACCAAATCAAACAACAAATCTCTACGACTACTTCTGATTATGACCGTGAAAAATTGCAGGAGCGTTTGGCTAAATTAGCTGGTGGTGTTGCAGTTCTTTATGTTGGTGCAGCGACAGAAGTAGAAATGAAAGAAAAGAAAGACCGTGTTGATGATGCACTTCACGCTACTCGTGCAGCAGTAGAAGAAGGTATCGTAGCTGGTGGTGGTGTTGCTTTGGTTCGTGCTATCTCGGCTTTGGCAACCCTTAGAGGATTGAATGCAGACGAAAACACTGGTATTGCGATTGTTCGTCAAGCATTAGAATCTCCATTGCGTACCATTGCTGAAAATGCAGGTAACGAAGGTTCTGTCGTTTTGAATCGTGTAAAAGCAAGTAAAGGTGCTTACGGATTCAATGCTCGTACTGAAAAATACGAAGATTTGAAAAAAGCTGGTGTTATTGACCCTACAAAAGTAACCCGTGTTGCTATTGAAAATGCAGCTTCTATCGCAGGTATGATTTTGACAACAGAATGTGTGTTGAGTGAAAAACCTAAGGCAGAAGAAGGTCATAGCCATCCGCCAATGGGCGGTGGTATGGGCGGCATGATGTAATTTCGCTTTTTTGATAAAATAAAAAAAAATCGGAAAAAATGGTGTGAACTGTTTTTTCCGATTTTTTTTAATGCTATTTTTAGTTTTGCGTTAAAATGTTATTAAAAAATATGAAATCCAAAGTTTTGTACATAACTTTACGTCTTAATTTAGTGGTCAGTTTAATTGAGCTGACTTATTAAAATCTAATTTATTGTAGAACCAAATTAATTTAATTTTTAACAATGAAAAAATTATTTTTGACATTAGCAAGCGCATTTGTTTGTTTTTCGGCATCTCTTTTAGCGCAAACTCCAGTAGGAACTTGGAAAACCATTGACGACGAAACCAAAGAGGCTAAATCTTATGTTGAAGTTTTTGAAAGCAATGGAAAATTGTATGGAAAAATCACCAAACTTTTGCTAAAACCAGCAGATACTGTTTGTGATAAATGCAAAGACGATAAGAAAAATCAAAAAGTAGTTGGTATGGTTATCGTTAGTGATTTGTCATTAAAAGATGGTTATTACCAAGGTGGTAGCATTTTAGACCCTACAAAAGGCGATTACTACAAATGTAGCCTTTGGTTACAAGGCAATGATGCTAATGTTTTAAATGTAAAAGGCAAACACTGGTCAGGTATTTCTCGTACACAAAAATGGTACAGAGTGAACTAAAACAATGAAATAGTGAACAGTTAATATTAACAGTGAACAATTAACAATGTGTGCTTATCGCACTTTTAATTGTCCACTGTTAATTGAATTTTTCTTATGCGTGAAACCCGTTTTATTGAAAAAAATAAATTGAAATGGAATGAATTTGAGGTTTTATTGAGGTCAGATTCTATTCATCCTGATGATTTGCAACGAATGTACGTCCAAATCACAGACGACTTGTCGTTTGCACGGACGTTCTATCCGAATCGTTCCGTAAGGGTTTATTTGAATTATTTGGCGCAAAGAATTTTAGCGCACCTCAATAAAACAAAAAAATCACCAGCACAACATTTCGTTAATTTTTGGAAACGAGATTTGCCATTGATGGTTTGGGAAGCCCGCTGGGAATTTCTCCTTTCGTTGGGAATTTTTCTTTTGGCGGTAGCGATTGGCGTTGTTTCTACCATGATTGATGCCGATTTTCCCCGCCAAATCTTAGGCGACGATTACGTCAATATGACGATTCAAAACATCGGTAAAGGCGACCCGATGGCGGTGTACAAAGGCGGTAGTGCTTTGGGAAGCACCTTAGGCATTACAGCAAATAATATTTTTGTGTCCTTGTTGGTTTTTGTAAGTGGAATTTTAGGCGGTATTGGCAGTATTGTCATTATGCTACAAAATGGCATCATGGTAGGTTGTTTTCAATACTTTTTTGTGAGTAGAGGCTTGGGATTAGATGCAACATTGGCGATTTGGTTACATGGAACATTCGAGATTTCAGCCATTGTCATTGCAGGTGCAGCTGGACTTACAATGGGAAAAGGCTTACTTTTTCCAGGAACTTATCGTCGTCTGCAAGCATTTCAACGCTCGGCTCGTCGTGGTTTTGAAATTATGACAGGCACGATTCCACTTTTTTTAGTAGCTGGTTTTGTCGAAGGAACTTTTACACGTTATACACAAGCACCAACTGCGGTAAGGGCTTCATTTATCCTACTTTGTGCAGCAATTATAGTTTTTTATTTTATTTATTACCCCTATTATCTTTCCAAGAAAAATATTAAAAATCCTTTACAGGATTCGATAATTCCTCCCGATAATTTAGAGCCAATTGTTTTTAGCAAAATACGAACAGTTGGCGATGCTATCAGCGATACTTTTTTTATTTTAAGAAAAAAAGGAAATATTCTTTTTGGGATATGTGTTGCTTTTACATTTATTTACCTTTCTTTTTTCTTTTATTTGGCAGACGAAAGTCCTTCTAAACTTTTTGGACTTGGGTACAACCTTGCACCGAATCTGTTAGAAATGTTCAAGAACTCCAAAGTGCCATTTTTATGGTTGATTATTCCATTGATACTGAGCCTTTTTGCAGCTTTTGTAGGCATTATATTGAAAAAAACGGAAAATGAACACTACACTTTTTCGCTCAAAGATTTTATTTTTATGGTGTTGTCGTTGCTGCCTTCGGTTGGTCTTTTTTATGGTATGATGCAACTCGAAAGTAGCGGTTGGATTCTGACGATATTTTTGTTTTCCGTTGGTTTTTTAATGATTTGGCAATGGGACTGCATTGAAAGAAAAAATCCATTCATAGGATTTGGCGAGATTTTTCAATTGGTACTTGGAAAATTTGCTTATACGATGGGTGTTTTATTGTTCTTATTTCTTTTAGGCTGCGTATTTCGTTTTTTACTTAATACACAATTAGTAAGCTATTTATGGACATTTATAAGCACCAATTTGTATTTGAACAACAAAGATTACGACGATATAGAAACTGTTTTTAAGTCAAGTATTAGTATGTTTAGTTTTTTTGTAGGATATACTTTGTTGCTTACAGGTAGCGTTGTTACGTACCACAGCATCATGGAGATTTTTTATGGTGAAAAGTTATTAGAGCGAGTAGAAACCATTCAGCTGAAACGTAACGTGAAGGGAATGGAATTGGAATAATTTAATACAATTATTTTGACCAATAAAAAACGCCACAATTTTCTTTCAAAGAAAATTGTGGCGTTTTTTATCAGACAACTCAATATTTTTCTTACTGTAAAATTTTGAGTGATGCTTCAAAATTGAGCTATGTAATCAGTAACAAACGATCAGTCTGGGTGTTTTCTTGTTAACAAACCCCTATGGTAAGGAAATTATGTGCTAAATTAATCTTTATTGGAGTAACAATTTGGCTGCACTTAGGAGGCATAGCGGTTTGTTTTTTCATAAAAAATAAAAACGCATCACGTAGAAAAAGGCAGGTCTTTTCTCATGCTTTGTGTGCCTAATATAGTACGACAGAATTTAGTACGCTCTTACATTTTTCTTTTCCATATAATTGATAAAAGCACGATTGACGACACGGTTTCCACCAGGTGTTGGGTAGTTTCCAGAAAAATACCAATCACCTTTATGGTTCGGGCAAGCGTGATGCAAGCCTTCAATGCTTTGATAAATCACTTCTATTTGAGGAATAATATTGGGAGGTGTCACAATTTTTGCAATTTCTATCGAAATATCTTTGTCGCTGTATAAGGCATAAATTGGTTTGAGTACATTTTCGACTTGTTCTGCTGGTAATTTTTCCTGTAATTTGCTTTTCTGATATGCTTTTTGAAGGAAATCTATTTTTTCATCTCGTTCTAAGAGTTTGACCAATGCTTGGAAAGCGACAAATTCTCCCATTTTTGACATATCAATGCCATAACAATCAGGGTAGCGAATTTGTGGCGCGGAAGAAACGACCAAAATTTTCTTAGGTTTTAGACGGGCAGTAATGGCAATAATGCTATCACGCAAGGTCGTTCCCCTGACAATACTATCGTCTAATAAAACAAGTGTATCTGTATCGTTGTTCACGATTCCGTAAGTTACATCATAAACGTGCGATACCATATCGCTACGAGAGGCTTCGTCAGCGATAAAAGTGCGCTGCTTTACATCTTTTACAACTAATTTTTCAATTCGGAGCGTACTATTTAGTATTTTATCAATATTTTCACTATCCGCTTTTTTTCCTAATTTCAGAATTTGCTCTCGTTTGATAACGTTTAATTCATTGACCAAACCTTCTCGCAAACCAAAAAATGCAGATTCTGCCGTGTTGGGAACAAAAGCAAAAACACTATTTTCAAAATCGTAATTAATGGCTTCCAAAATTGGTTTTGCCAACAATTCTCCTAACTTTTTACGTTCTGTATAAATTTCTCTATCTGTTCCTCTTGAAAAATAAATGCGCTCAAAAGAACATGACTTCTGTTCTTTGGGTTCAGCAAAAGGCAACTCACTAACCTTTCCATTTTTTTTCACAATCAGTGCATGACCAGGTTTTATTTCTTTGATTTGCGTAAAATGTAAATCAAAAGTGGTTTGAATGGCAGAACGCTCCGAAGCCACTACCACAACTTCGTCGTCGCAATAATAATAAGCTGGACGAATCCCATTTGGGTCACGCATAACGAAAGAATCGCCATGACCAATCATACCGACCATGGCATAACCACCGTCCCATTTTTTGCTGGCACGGCGCAAAAGTCGTTGAATATCAAGGTTTTCTGCAATTAAATCATTGATTTGCTGGTTGGTGTAGCCGTCTGGCTTGAACCAAGTGTGTAGGCGTTGGACTTCATCGTCTAAGAAATGCCCAATTTTTTCCATAATCGTCACCGTATCCGATTTTTCTTTGGGATATTGTCCAAGTGTAACGAGTTCTTCAAAGAGTTCGTCCACATTTGTGAGGTTAAAATTACCAGCTAAAACTAAGTTTCGATTGATGTAATTATTTTGGCGGAGGAAAGGATGTACTCGTTCAATCGAGTTGCCGCCATGTGTGCCGTAGCGAAGATGCCCCATCATCAACTCTCCCATATAAGGAAAATTAGCTTTTAAAAAGGCAGTATCTTTAAGTTGTTCGGGCGAAAGGTCTTTAAAATAGCTAAAAACGCTATCAAAAATATCTTGAATTGCCTGTGGCGTGTTGCTGCGTTTTCGGCTGATGTACCGTGTGCCAGGTGTCGAATCCAGTTTGATGGTCGCAATTCCTGCACCATCTTGACCTCGATTTCGTTGTTTTTGCATCAGTAAATGGAGCTTATTAAGTCCATAAAATGCTGTTCCGTACTTTTCTTGGTAATGGTTTAGCGGCTTTAGCAAGCGTACTAAAGCAATACCACATTCATGTTTTATTGAGTCACTCATTTCTATTTATAGATTTGGACGCAAAGGTAAGGCTTTTTTAAAAGGAATGAAAAATTTAATGAAAAATTAAGATTGATTTTGACATTTTACACAACAAGTGAACAATAGCAAGCCAATAAGATACAGTATTTTAGCTTTGCTGATTCGGTACAGCGTACAACTTTTAAAAGTATCAATTATTTCAGTTAAAGTACTTATCTTTGCATTGAGATTAGGTTTTGTGAATTTTTTACATAAAAAATAAAAAAATTAGAATATGTTAGTAATTGATCCTAAGACGATTGCAACGAAAGATTTGCATCAATATATGGTCAGTGCTGTTGCGCCACGCCCAATAGCATGGGCGAGTACGGTTGATGAAGACGGCAATCCAAACCTTGCGCCATATAGTTTTTTCAACGCCTTTAGTTCCAATCCTCCTATTTTGGTATTTAGCTCTAACCGTAGAGTACAAGGCAATACGACCAAAGATACTTTGCACAATATAGAAAAAACAAACGAAGTGGTCATTAATGTCGTCAGCTACAATGTTGTTCGACAAATGGCGGTGTCAAGCGTAGAATTTCCAAAAACAGTCAATGAATTTGAAAAAGCTGGCGTTACGATGCTCCCTTCTGATTTGGTAAAACCTTTTCGGGTTAAGGAGTCTCCTGTACATTTTGAATGTAAAGTCAGCCAAATTATTCCTCTTGGCGACCAAGGTGGCGCAGGACATTTGATTATTTGCGATGTTGTCCGTATGCACATTGACGAAAATGTTTTGGACGAACAAAAACGCATCGACCCGAACAAAATTGACCTCATGGGAAGACTTGGACGCACATTTTATACCCGTGCAAGTGGCGATGCTTTATCGAATATTGCACTTTCTCAGACTGAAATCGTTTTAGGTTTTGATGCTCTGCCAAAACATATTCAACAAAGCGGTGTTTTAACTGGGAATGACCTTGGTCGTTTGGCAAGTCTGAAAGAAAAACCTTCACAAGAAGCATTTTTTACTTTAAAAGCAAGCGACGAGCGTTTGCAAAAAATACTTGATATTAAAAACCCAATTCCAGCACTTCACGAATACATCAAAGAATGTATCACAGTTGAAAATATAGAACTGGCTTCAAAATTAACTTTTTTAATAGAATAAAAAATGGCTTTAATTTTACCTGTAAAAGGAATTTCGCCTACGTTTGGCGACAATTGTTACTTGGCTGAAAATGCTACGGTTGTTGGCGATGTTGTCATGGGCGATGATTGTTCGGTTTGGTTTCAGGCGGTAGTCAGAGGCGACGTTCACTACATCAAAATCGGAAATAAAGTAAATATTCAAGATGGTGCAGTGATTCATTGCACTTATCAACAACACCCAACGATTATTGGAAACAATGTTTCGATAGGGCATCGTGCATTGGTTCACGGTTGTACGATTCACGACAATGTACTCGTCGGCATGGGCGCAATCGTTATGGACAACGTTGTTGTTGAAGAAAATGTATTGATTGCCGCTGGCGCAGTAGTTTTGGAAAATAGCCGTTTGGAAAGCGGACATATTTACGCTGGCGTTCCTGCCAAAAAAGTGAAAGCCATTAGCGCAGAACGATTCAAAGATACCATTGAGCGTATAGCGAACAACTATGTCATGTATTCGAGTTGGTTTCAAGAATAACTAATAAGTCGTAAGTCTAAAAGTTATTAGTGTCTTGATTATCAATAGATTACAGTGTTTTATAACCGTTAGCCATAGGCTGTTCAAAACGCTTATAAAAAAGTGCTGCCAATTTTTAATTAAAAAATAGATTTTGTTTAAAGTCAGAAAAATACTTTTTCAGCTTTTGATTACCCCAGCCCTAAAGGGAGCTGATTAAAAATTACTATAAAATGTATCTTTTTTGCTAAAAAAGGCTCTTTGTTTGTCAAAAAATATGAATTTTACATTTATTTAGAGTTAGCTCCCTTTAGGGCTGGGGTAATCAAAAGACAAAACTAAAACCTTTGCGGAGCAAAATTTATAATCATTTTTGGCAAAAGCATTTGCAATGCTTTTGAACACCTTGGGTTAGCCATTACGCCATTCAATAGTTAAATTTACTTTTTTTATGAAAAAATATTTTTATTTTATATTCATAAGTGTTTCATTTTTAATAAGTTGTAAAAATGAAAAAGACATTTCAACCTTTTATTTCCCTGTAAAAAAATTAGAGCAAGGAAAAGTCTATGAATATCGTTTTTTGAATAAACCAGAGGTTGATCCGCAATATTGGTATTATCAAACGCTGAGAGCAGACCCTAAAGCAGGCGAGAAAAAAGGTTCTTTTTTTACAGGAACACTCTACGATGCGGCTTATCGGATTCGTCAAATCGTTAGTGAAGAGGCTGTCAGTAATGGTATGATGCTGAATGATATTTACCTTTATATGTACGATTCAAATGAGGTTTCTACTCGAATCCAACCAAGTATTCTT
The DNA here is from genome assembly GCA_043777755.1 of Saprospiraceae bacterium. Taxonomy (GTDB): domain Bacteria; phylum Bacteroidota; class Bacteroidia; order Chitinophagales; family Saprospiraceae; genus CANHEE01. The sequence continues at coordinate 1,313 of JAYWHK010000069.1, read as the reverse complement.
TCGCCGAGCGTTTATCCTTTCGAAGTGGAAGACACATCACATATTTATTTGTATAAAATAAAATTTGCTTATCCAAACGACACAACGCATACGACGACACTGATTAAAAACCGTCGTTTTGTAGGGAAAACAACTTATAATTATAAAGGAAAATCTTATAAATGCGTTGAATTTGAAGTTCGTGAGGCTTTCGACGATGACAATAATGGAAGAATCCATCAAGAGTACAAAACAAAAGAGCTTTACGCAGAAGGTATTGGTTTGATTTATTATAAAAAAACAATCGGAACAGATGTTCTGGAGTATGGACTCAAAGATATTTATGAAATGAGTGAATTAGAAAAGAATTTTTCAAAAACAGAAGTTCCTCAAAAATGAAATTATTAGATGTCAATACGACACTCAATTGCAATGGTACGCTACTGAGCCTTGAAAAACCCATCGTGATGGGTATTTTGAATGTAACTCCTGATTCTTTTTTTGATGGAGGAAAACACCATTCTGCGCATCTGATGCTTTTGCAAGTAGAAAAAATGCTTTCTGAAGGTGCAAGTATCATTGATATTGGAGGAATGTCGTCACGTCCAGGAGCAGAATTTGTGAGCGAAGAGGAGGAATTTAAGCGTGTAATTCCTACTATTCAAGCTATTTTAAAAGAATTTTCCAATATAATTTTATCAGTGGACACTTGGCGAGCAGGCATTGCAAAAGCAAGTGTCGAGGCTGGCGCAGGTATCATCAACGATATTTCAGGTGGTCAATATGACAGCGATTTATTAAAAATGGTGGCAACTTTGCGAGTGCCTTACATTTTGATGCACATCAAAGGAACACCAAAAGACATGGCAAGTCAAGCGCATTATACGAATATTTCGGACGAAATTTTGACTTATTTTATAGAAAAATTAGCGATTTTGACTAATTTGGGCGTAAAAGATGTGATTTTAGACTTGGGTTTTGGATTTGGAAAAAACCTTGACCACAATTACGAATTGCTCAAAAACATGGACGCTTTCAAGATTTTGGGCTTACCGATGTTGGCTGGAGTTTCTCGCAAGTCAATGATTTACAAATATTTAGATGTCCTTCCAGAGAATGCATTGAACGGAACAACCGCACTTCACGTTATCGCTTTGCAGCAAGGGGCAAAAATTCTTCGAGCGCACGATGTCAAAGAAGCAATCGAAGTAATCCAATTGACGGAAAAATTAAAGTAAGCGGGCGTTCAAAATTAATTAGTATTATTTTGTCGTTGAGAAAAAAGTTATAAATAACTGACTGTAAGGAAGTTATTTATGATTTTTTGAGCAATC
>JAYWHK010000068.1:0-12539 GCA_043777755.1 Saprospiraceae bacterium | reverse complement strand
AATTCTACGACACGTAAAACCTTGTTTGACAATTATTTATGGTATTTAGAAGCATTTTCAAAAGAAATAACGCCTAATTTTACGCAATGGATAAACGGAAGTTTTGTAACATTGAAGGAAAATCCGAAGGATATTGATTTTGTAACGTTTATTGACAGGAAATTATATGCTAAAAAGGAAAATTACATTGAAAAATATTGGACAATTGATACTTATGATATTGGATTAGATGCTTACTTTGTAAAGAGTTATGAGCCAAACGAAGATTTATTTTCGCAATATAAGGAATATCAACAAGAATGGAATGAACGGTATCGAAGAACAAGAAAAGATGATTTTGGAAATCATCAACTCAAAGGGTTTATTGAAATCAATTTTAATTTCTAATTTTTATGAAAAATAAAATATTATCTAAACAAGAAATTGTGGCAATAAAAATAGCTGACTTGTTATTTCTTATTGCACGTTGTGATGCAATGATTAATAGTATGTTGGCAAACGGAATAGATAACAGGGATATACAAATTAGACAAGAAGTTTTAATCAAGCATCGTTATTGTGAAGAAATGAATCAAATTTTTAAAAGTTTAAGTGCAAATATTCATATTGTTGAAGATGAATTAAGGCAAGCTGCTTAACATGACCGAACTCCATTTTGACCCAAACGACAACCTAACACCTTACTCAAAAATCACAACCGATTTAGCGACTTTTGAAAAAGTATTTGTGACGGATTTTGAAAATTCTACGACACGTAAGACCTTGTTTGACAATTATTTATGGTATTTAGAAGCATTTTCAAAAGAGATAACGCCTAATTTTACGCAATGGATAAACGGTAGTTTTGTAACTTTGAAAGAAAATCCGAAGGATATAGATTTTGTAACGTTTTTAGATGTAGGTTTGTATGATGAAAAAGAAGCAATTATAGATCAATTTTTGTCTTTTTCATTAGAGAATAAAGGATTAGATGCCTATATTTTACAAGTTTATTCAAAGGAAAATTTTTTATACAAAGATTACACGCTTGCAAATATTGAAAAATGGGCTGCAAGATTTTCAAAAACTAAAAAAGATAGCAATGCTATAGATTATCCAAAAGGTTTTATTGAAATAAAATATTAACCATGCAAACAACACTTTCAATATCAGAAATTTGGTTTCTAAGAGCAAAAGACATCTTAGAGGAAATCGCAAATTGCGATAAAAATATTCGTATGTTAAAAGATGCTGGCAATACAGATAAATCATCAATAATCCGACAAGAAAAGCATTTAAAACACCAGTTCTGTATGCAATTCAATAGCCTTTTGCAAGAAAGAAACTTAGATGTCTATTTGGTTGAGGAAAAATTATCACAAGCCGCTTAACATGACCGAACTTCATTTTGACTCAAACGATAATCTAACACCTTACTCAAAAATCACGACAGATTTAGCGACTTTTGAAAAGGTATTTGTGGCAGATTTTGAAAATTCTACAACACGTAAAATCTTGTTTGACAATTATTTACGGTATTTAGAAGCATTTTCAAAAAAAATAACGCCTAATTTTACGCAATGGATAAACGGGAGTTTTGTAACGTTGAAAGAAAATCCGAAGGATATAGATTTTGTAACGTTTATTAGTGCAGAACTATATCGAAAAAATATAAATATTATTGATAATTTTTTATCTTTTTCACTTGAAAAACAAAAGTTAGATGCTTACATTCTTGAAATTTTCCCAAGAGAACATGAAAGGTATCTTTCTTATACAATTATGAATTTAGAGAAATGGGATAGTCGTTTTTCTTATTCAAAAGAAAATGAATCTAAAATAATTTTCCCGAAAGGATACATTGAAATCAATTATTAATGAAAAAAGAAATCATTAGTGGAATTGCTGGACGATTCGCAAGGATATATGAACTTATAGATGGTTGCGATGAAATTATTTTTAAATTAAAAGAGATGGGTGAACTGGAAAGCTCTCCTTTGGTTCGTCAAGAATACTATTTAAGGAAACAATATGTGAGCGATTTGAATGAAATGCTCAAAGTAATTCATCTTGAAGTTCAAGATAGATTACAAATAGCTGCGTAATCAATGCAAAATATTCATTTTGACCCAAACGGCGGTGAGCCTTACGAAAACTATTTTTTATGAAAAATATATTACTATATACAACTTTAATTTTCTTATTTTTGGCGTGTAAGTCAAAAATAGAACCCAATATTGATAATAACTTGAAATATGCTTCAAGGGTGGAATCCGTAACGCCAATTATTATAAACGACTGGACAAACTGCGAAGATTTTACTTTTCAAAGCAACAAAACATCTACTCCTAATTACGATTATTTTAACGGTATTCCTGATACGGACGGACAAGTAGATGTACAAGTTGCCGTAGGTGGAAATCATGTTTTTCACGCTACCAACTCAGGACTTAGTGTTTTTGATAAAAATGGAACATTGTTAAAAGCGGTCAAGCAATCTTGTTTGAATGAAGGTATTGACCCAAAATTATTTTTTGATTTGCATAATAAAGTATTTGCCATTAATTTTTGGCATTATTATGACGACGCAAAGCAAAAACCTTTAAATTTGTCTGTTTCTGCTACTCAAAATCCCTTAGGAAAATGGCATATTTATCCTATTTCACTCAAAGAAGCCGTTGATGGCGGCGGACTTGGTTATAGTAAAAAATGGCTCGGCTATGCGTATCCGAAAGACAATAATACTGGTGGAACGCTTGTTGTCTCGACTGCGGAAGCTAAAAGTGGACAGACTTCCAAAGTCTATCATTTTGACAAAGAGTTTGGTCAGCCCGTTTTTGGTCAAGACAGCGATGACGATATTTATTTTTTAGCCATTGACGATAAAGATTTAATCTTACATAAAATCACAACAGATAGTAATGGCTTACCTCATGTAGTGAAAGTTTGGCAGAAGCCACATTCGCTTCAATATGTCGATATGCCACCTCCTTCACCGCAAAAAGGAACGGCATCATTGCTGTCAAGTGGCGATAGAAATCCTAAAAATGTTGTCCTTCAAGGTGGCTATTTATGGTTTGCCCATACGGTTGATTTTAATAATCGTGCTGCTGTACAGTGGCATCAGATTAGCCTCAAAGATGGTGTTATTGTCCAAACAGGAATGCTTGAAAAAGCAAATTCTAACTATATTCAAGGTACTATTGCTGTAAATACAAACCTTGATGTATTGGTAGGTTGCCAAGAAGTAAATGAAAATACTTATGTAAGTCCTTGTTTTGCCAACCGAAAAGCAGCTGACGCACAAGGAGCATTAAGTAATGTTGTAACTATTGAGTCAGGAAAAGGAAACTACGGTGATGGGACAGACAAGACAAATCCTTGGGGCGATTACAGTGGAAGCATCATTGATGGTGACAATAAAAAAGACTTTTGGACAGTGCAAAATATTATGGAAGTCAATAAAAAAGTTGCTTGTCGGATTATAAAAGTAAAACAATAAGGTTTTTTTAATAGAAATATATCATAATAAAAATATATGAGTGTAGAAATTAAAGTGCCAAGTCTTGGCGATGGTGTAGTTGGTAAATTATTGAATATCAACGTAAAAGTAGGCGATGTTATCACAAAAGATACGGTGATTGCTGAAATCAATATGGACAAAGCTGATGCCGAAGTGCCTGCCGATATGGAAGGTACAGTCGAAAAAATCGTTGCACAAGTAGGTGGTGATGTTAAAGAAGGCGATGTTTTAATCATTATTTCAGCTTCTTCATTGAAAAGCGAACAAGTAACAGTGACCAATCCGACGACGGTTGCGCCTGCTGCTACTTCTTCGGTTGTAACAGAACAAGAAATCAAAGTACCTGATTTGGGCGATGGTGCAACTGGCAAAATCAACGAAATTTTAGTCAAAGAAGGCGATGTTGTAACGAAAGATACTGTTATTGCTTCCATCAATCTTGATAAAGCCGATGCTGAATTACCAGCCGATGCCGATGGTATCATTGTCAAAATTGTAGCAAAAGTTGGTGACGAAGTTAAAAAAGGTGATCTAGTCGCTATTATTTCAGTGAACAGCGAACAGCGAACAGCGAACAGTACTGTTGCAGCTCCTGTGCTAACTTCTGTTGCCTCAGCTCCTACGCCAGAACAATCCAACAATCCAACAATCCAACAATCCAAAACGCACAACGCCTTTGGCTCGTGCTTTGGCTCGAGAGTTGGGTATAGATTTGGCGACGGTGACTACAAAAGGTACTTATGTTTCCAAGTTAGATGTTGTAGAAGCGTATGCGAAAAAACAAGCTCGTAGTTCGGGCGGTGGCGGTTTTGCACAAAAAGCCTTGCCAGATTTTTCAAAATATGGTACTATTCGTCGTGAAAAAATGTCAAGAATTGGCGAATTGACGGCTGAAAACCTAAGTTATGCTTGGAGTACGATTCCACACGCTTGGATTTTGGAAAAAGTTGATTTGACCGACATCGAAGCAAAACGCCAACAACACAAAGATGTTATCAAGGCAAAAGGTGCAAGTTTGACCATTACAGCGATTTTGGCAAAAGCCGTAGCAAAGACTTTATTAGAGTTCCCAGCGTTCAATTCGTCTTGCGATATGGACAATAAAGAAATCATCTATAAGGATTTTGTAAATATGGGTATTGCTGTTGATACGCCAAACGGTTTGCTCGTTCCTGTGATCATGGATTGTGATAAAAAATCAATTTTTGAGATTGCGCAAGCCTTAGGTACAGTTTCTGCCGATGCAAAAAAAGGAAAATTAAACGATATTAAAGCGGCTACTTTTACCATTTCTAATGTTGGTGGAATTGGTGGTTCTGGAATTTTGCCAATTGTGAATCCTCCTCAGGTAGGTATTTTGGGCGTAACTGGGTCAAATATCGAAGCAGTTTGGAATGGAACAGAGTTCAAACCACGTTTGATGATGCAAATGACCATTGGTTTTGACCATCGTGTTATCAATGGTGCTGATGCAACTCGTTTCCTACAAGGTGTAAAACAAAAATTGGAAGACCCGTTTTTGATGAATTTGTATTAACTGGAGTTCGGGATTTATCCCGAATATATAAAACGCACTTAGAATCAAGATTTTAAGTGCGTTTTTTTCAATCAAAAAAAATTTATTATCATGAAAAAGCACATTTGTATTTTTATTTTCTCACTTTTTATTTCCATGCAGTCATTTGCCCAGTCCAAAGTTTATGATTACAGCAAAGTTGATGCTATTGCAGATGGTTTTAGCAAAAGTGATTACAAAACGCCACAAGCATTGGCTATTGCATTGGCGGCAAAGTTTGAAACGCCTCGTGACAAAGCAAGAGCTTTATACACTTTTTTGGCAAAAAACATGAAATATAACTTTGATGACGTAGGTAGAGATAAAACGTATGGCGAAGACAAAGCCGATGTAGAACAAAAAAAAGAAGAAAAATCTGCCCAATGTTATAAAAAAGGAAAAGGTATTTGCGAAGATTATAGCCGAGTGTATCGTATGATGTGCAAAGCAGCTGGTATTGAGTGTGCTATAGTAATAGGTTTTTCAGGACCCAATTCTGACTTGCACGCTTGGAATGTTGTCAAATTAGACGATAAGTGGCATTTGGTAGATGTTACTTGGGGTTCAGGGTATTTAGATGACAACGAGCGTTTCCATTATCGTTTTAGTACAGGCTATTTTTGTACCAATCCACAATTGTTAATTTTAGATCATTTTCCAAAAGATTCGCAGTGGCAATTATTGCCTCGTGCAATTTTACGTACAGATTACAGCAAAAAACCTAAAAAAATCAAATATGCTCTTTACGGCATAGTTAATTATACGCCTTACGAATCGTTACTAAAAAGCAATGAATCAGGAGAATTTGAAACTTCATTTACTTTTGAAAAAAAACCTAATTTTATTTGTATAAAAGTGAATGGCAGTTTTATGCTTCCAACACGTGAAGAAAAAGGCGAGCAGACTATTTTGAAATTTAAAGCTGCAAAAGGGAGAAGAATCGAAGTATTTGCAGGTGAAAGTAAAGAACATTTTACACTTATTGGCATTTATAAGACTTAAAAAAAGGCTCATAAGATACTTCAACTTGAAGCACATTATGAGCCATTTTTTATAACTTCTTACAATTTGACAATATTTTTAAGTTAAGTGTATAGAAAAAATACTACTTTATCGTTTGCGCATCAACCACCGCAATTGCCATCATATTGACGATTTCACGGGTAGAACTACCCAATTGTAAAACGTGAACAGGTTTTTTCAAACCAACCAAAACTGGACCGATTCGCTCGATTTGAGCGATTTCTTTTACCAAGTTGTAGGCAATATTTGAAGCGGAAAGGTTAGGGAAAATCAAAACATTAGCATTGCCTCCTTCTACCAAATCACAAAAAGAATGATTTTCTCTTAATAGTTCGTTGTCAAAAGCCAAGTGAGCTTGCATTTCGCCGTCAATAACCATCGTTGGATGCTTCTCTTTTAGCAATTCCGTTGCTTTACGCATTTTTACGGCATCGTCACCATCAGCACTACCAAAATTAGAGTACGTTAGTAAAGCTATTCTTGGTTTAATGTTGAATTTTTCAACTTCTTTTGCTGCCAATTCTGCAATTTCTACGATTTGTTCTGCGGTTGGATTGAAATTAATAGTCGTATCAGTCAAGAAAAGTGGTCCAAAACGGCTCATCAAAATATACATGCCAGATGCTTTTTTGACACCATCTTGCAAACCAATCACTTGTAATGCAGGACGAATCGTATCTGGATAATTACGGGTCATGCCGCCAATCATCGCATCAGCATCGCCAGCTTCGACCATCAAACAAGCAAAATAAGTACGGCGACGGATAATGTCTTGTGCTTCTTGTTTGTTTGCGCCTTTGCGTTTGCGTTTTTCAAAAAATAAATTACCATATTTTTCCAAACGAGCCTTATCAGCATCAGTTTGTGGCGACATTGGGTCTATGATTTCAATATTCGCCAAATCCAATTGATTTTCGGCGATTAATTGCTTTATTCTTTTGATATTTCCAAGTAAAATTGGTGTTGCAATGCCTTCTTCACGAGCTTGTTGTGCTGCTTTAAGTACCGCTAAGTTCTCAGCATCTGCCAAAACAACACGTTTTGGATTTTGCTTTGCCTTATTGATGATGCCTTTCGTTAGACTATTGTCCAAACCTAAACGTTTTGACAATTGATTTTCGTAAGCGTCCCAATCTTGAATAGGGAATTGCGCAACGCCTGTTTCCATCGCTGCACGTGCAACCGCTGGCGCAACTGTCGTCAGCAAACGTGGATCAACTGGTTTTGGAATGATATAATCCCTTCCAAACACCATATTGCTCATACCATACGCCATATTAACACTGTCAGGAACTGGTTTTTTCGCCAAATCAGCCAATGCGTGCGCTGCTGCCAACTTCATTTCTTCATTGATTACTTTTGAACGAACATCTAATGCTCCTCTAAAAATAAAAGGAAAACCCAATACATTATTGACTTGGTTAGGATGATCGCTTCTTCCTGTTGCAAAAATAATATCTTCACGAGATGATTTAGCCAATTCATAAGAAATCTCAGGCGTTGGGTTTGCCATTGCAAAAACGATGCAATCTTTCGCCATACCTCTAATCATATCTTGGGTCAAAATATTTCCTTTTGAAAGACCTACAAAAACATCTGCTCCAACCATCGCCTCAGTCAATGTTGTATTGGCATCAACTGTACCATTGACAAATTCTGATTTTTTACCGTCTAAATTTGTTCGACTTGGGTGAATCAGACCTTTGGAATCATACATAAATATGTTCTCTTTCTTAGCACCCAAACTACAGTATAATTTAGTACAAGAAATAGCTGAAGCTCCTGCGCCATTGATAACTATTTTGGCTGTTGCAAAGTTTTTTTCGACCAATTCCAAGGCATTTTTCAATGCAGCTGCACTGATAATGGCTGTTCCGTGCTGATCATCGTGCATGACAGGAATATTCATTTCGGCTTTCAAACGCTCCTCTATGATGAAACATTCTGGCGCAGAAATGTCTTCCAAATTGACTCCTCCAAACGTAGGCTCTAATGCTTTTACAATTTGAATAAATTTTTCGGGATCTTTTTCATTTACTTCGATGTCAAAAACATCAATATCAGCATAAATTTTGAACAACAAACCTTTTCCTTCCATGACTGGTTTGCTCGCCAAAGCTCCAATATCGCCCAAGCCCAAAACGGCTGTTCCGTTAGAGATAACGGCTACCAAATTACCTTTCGCAGTATATTTATAACTGTCCTCAGGGTTTGCTTCAATGGCAAGGCAAGGCTCGGCAACACCTGGCGAGTAAGCTAAGGTCAAATCTCGTTGTGTGGCTGTTTCCTTTGACGGAATCACTTCGATTTTACCAGGACGACCTTTTGCATGGTAGTGCAATGCTTCCTCTTTTAAAGTCTTTTTTGTACTCATAAATTTTTATTTCGATTAGGTATAAAACAAAATGCTAATTTGAAAGGCAAATGTACTATAATTTTTTTAACAAATTAAAATTATGCAATGACTAAATAATAGCTACGGTTCAATTGTCCTGTATTTTATAGAAAATACCATCAAATCAAAAATTAATTGTCACTTTATCAAAACGTTTAAATGTGAAAAAAGATTAAATAACACAGCATTTTTTTAGATTTGCAAAGTAGAATCTCAAAAATTTATTTTTTTATAAAAAAAACCGCAGGCTTTACAATTCGTAAAACCTGCGGTTTTTATTATTATTTTCTTAATTTCTCCAAACTCTCTTCCCAAATTTTAATTCTCGCTTCTGTTCGAGCTTAGGGTTGTAAGAAACCCCTATCTCCTTTTTAGTTATTCTTTCTTTTTTTCCCATATATCATCTCATCATATATATATTTTTCATCTAAAAGTGACCTAACATTAATTCCGTCATATTGATTAAGGCGTATATTGGGATATTTCTGATGAATAAGTAATGATATAATATTTAACTTAAAGTTGATATCTTTGCAATAATACCAAAAAGTCAGTAAATATATATCATTTGTTGGGTTTTGGATTCCATTATTATCAATAAAAGCATGATTTTTCCTTGTATTACGGTTAAAACGAATTTCACTCTCAGTTGATTCATGAATTTTTTGCCAAAAGTACAAAATAGTATCATTTTGAAAGATAATCTTATTATTTTGTTCATTTTCAATTAAAAAACTTATTCCTTTTAAGATTTGCATACGGACTATGCTGTCCTCCATTTCTTTTCTAAATTTTAAACTATCCGTTGAACTAAAACTGATGTAATTGATTTCTCTTATTTTGTTAATAATACGCTTTAATTTAATTATACTTTCATTAAGTTTAGCTAAATCTTCTTGTTTTTGTAGGTCAAGTTGAATTGCTAAAAAACGATTTTCTTTATTAAGTACTTCTATATTTTTATTTGCGATTTCTCTTTGAACTCTAATTTCTTCCAGAAATCTTTGTTTTTGTTCTAAATCAGATAGATTATTTTCATAATTTTCTATGCTATCTTTTTTTTGAGAATAAGTAAATTGTTCTCTTGATAAAAAAAGTGATTCCTCTGTTTTGTCCAAAGATTTTTTAAAGCTATAAATTGAAAAAAATAAAGCAATAGCACTTACAATAGTTGCTATACTTGTAGAATAATAGGATTTTTTTTCAAATGAACTCATAGAACTACCCTTTTAATTTCTCCAAACTTTCTTCCAAAATCTTAATCCTCGCTTCTGCGTCCGCTTTCTTTTTGCGCTCATTTTCAAGGACTTGTGCAGGCGCACCAGCCACAAAACGCTCGTTAGAAAGTTTTGCATCAACCGATTTCATAAAACCTTGTTGGCGAATTAACTCCTCTGTCGCTTTTTTGATTTCAGCTTCTACATCTATTTCTTTTTCCAAAACAACAAATATTTTTTCTGCTCCAGAAATAATAGAAACACTGTTTTGTGGTTCGCTTGTCGCAAATTCGAAAGACTTCAAATTTCCTAATTTTACTATCATCGGCACAATACCAGATTGCTCAAAAAGTTCTTTTGCAAAAGCCGATTCTTGGATAGAAACTTCCAAAAGTTCAGCCATTTTGATACCGTTCACGTTACGAGTTTCACGTATTTTACTGATGATTTCTTTGGCAGCTTCTACCTTTGTCAAAAACTTATCATTGAAAGGTCCAGCTATTGGATATTTTCTTACGCAAACATCATTTCCATCTTGACGATTGCGCAATTCATGCCAAATTTCTTCAGTAATAAACGGCATAAACGGATGTAACATTGTCATCATTTTTTCAAAAATAGCAATTGTTCTATCCAACGTTAGGCGGTCAATTGGTTTTTGGTACGCTGGTTTTATCATTTCCAAGTACCAAGAACAGAAATCGTCCCATATAAATTTGTACAAATTCATCAAACAATCTGACAAACGATACGCTTTGTAATCTTCTTCAAACTGAACCAAAACCTTGTCCATTTTGTCGTTGAGCCATTTTGCAGCGAGTGCATTGACTTCTGCAATCTGCTCATTATCAGCCGTTTCTGTTACTTCCCAACCTTTTATAAGTCGTAAAGCATTCCATAATTTGTTGCAAAAATTACGACCGTTTTCACACAATTTTTCATCAAATTTCAAATCACCACCAGAAGGCGTAGAACTCAAAACTCCAAAACGAACACCATCAGCTCCAAAATCTTCAATCAATTTCAAAGCATCAGGCGAATTTCCTAATTGTTTTGACATTTTACGACCTTTTTCGTCACGAACCATGCCTGTAAAAATCACATCTTTGAATGGTTTTTCTCCTTTAAATTCATAACCAGCCATCGCCATACGAGCCACCCAAAGGAAAATAATATCCCAGCCCGTTACCAAAACAGAAGTCGGATAATAGTAAGCAAAATCTTTGCTATTTTCATCAAAACCATTAAACACCGAAATTGGCCACAACCAAGAAGATGCCCAAGTATCAAGTACATCTTCGTCTTGACGTAAATCTCCCATTGTGATATGACTTCCCAATTTTTCTTGTGCTTGCGCCAAAGCCTCCGCTGCTGTTTCTGCTACGAAAACCAGCATCTCGTCTCCTTCCCCTTTGGGGAAGGTCGGGTTGGGGATATACCACGCAGGAATCTGATGGCCCCACCACAATTGTCTTGAAATACACCAATCACGGATGTTGCCCATCCAATGTTTGTAGGTGTTTTTGAACTGAGGTGGCACAAAATTAATCGCATCTTCCATAACCGCTTTGAGTGCTGGTTCTGAAAGTTGCTTCATATCGACATACCATTGCAAAGACAACATTGGCTCGACGACGCAACCTGTACGTTCAGAACGACCAATATTGGTTTTATAATTTTCAGTTTTTACCAGATGTCCAGACGCTTCTAAGGCTTTTCGAGCCGATTTACGAGCTTGAAAACGGTCTTCGCCTACAAAAAACACTGCTTTTTCGTTCAAACGACCATCGTCGTCAATAGAAGAAATAACTTCCAAACCGTGTTTTTTACCCAATTCGTAGTCATTCGGGTCGTGCGCAGGAGTTACTTTTAGTGCACCTGTTCCGAAATCTATTTCTACATATTCGTCAAAAATCACAGAAACTGGACGATTAACCAACGGCACAATCACATTTTTTCCTTTCAAATGCGCATAACGTTCATCTTTCGGATGTACCGCAACGGCAGCATCAGCCATAATGGTTTCAGGACGTTGGGTTGCGATTACAATAAAGTCGTCCCCTATATCCCCTGAAGGGGATTGGACGTAATACTTAACATGATACAACATGGCATCTTCTTCGCCATGAATCACTTCTTCGTTTGACAAAACAGTTTTTGCCTCAGGATCCCAATTCACCATGCGAAAATCACGGTACAATTTGCCACGTTTGTGCAACTCAACAAAAGTCTTGATAACGTCTTTGCTGTATTGCTCGTCCATCGTGAAAGCAGTGCGCTCCCAATCACAAGACGACCCCAATTTTTTCAATTGAGAAAGGATAATTCCTCCGTATTTTTCTTTCCATTCAAAGGCATACGCCAAAAACTCATCACGAGTCAAGTCAGATTTTTTGATGCCACGCTCACGGAGCATTTTTACGACTTTGGCTTCAGTAGCAATCGAAGCGTGGTCAGTACCAGGAATCCAACACGCATTTTTGCCGTCCAAACGAGCTTTACGAATCAAAATATCTTGAATCGTATTGTTCAGCATGTGTCCCATGTGCAATACACCCGTTACATTCGGCGGTGGAATCACGATGCTAAACGCCTCACGCTCATCAGGTTCTGAGTGGAAATAATTTTTTTCTATCCAATGTGCATACCACTTGTCTTCAATCTCGGAAGGGGTATATTTTGCTGCTAAATCTTGCATAATTGTATTAAGTTAGACTAAAAAAGTCCTCTATATCATTTGTTATTTTTTTATATACTCGATGTTCCAGTTTTCTAAAAACATAACATTTTTAAAAAATTTGAAAAATAATATTTTAATTTATAGCAAAATATCAATTTTTTATTTTT
>JAYWHK010000067.1:0-12625 GCA_043777755.1 Saprospiraceae bacterium | reverse complement strand
TACCATAAATAATTGTCAAACAAGGTTTTACGTGTCGTAGAATTTTCAAAATCTGTCACAAATACTTTTTCAAAAGTCGCTAAATCGGTCGTTATTTTTGAGTAAGGTGTTAGGTTGCCGTTTGAGTCAAAATGGAGTTCTGTCATGTTAAGCGGCTTGTGCTAACGGTCTATCAAATTCCACAATTGCCTGAAAACCAACTTTGTACTTTATTAAAAGAGCGTTAAGGTCATTGCAGTATTGCTGCATAAGACGCTTTTCTTGTTTAACCATTAGCGAATCATCAGCTTCACCACGTTCTCTCAACATAATGATATTTTCATTACAAACTCTTATCAACTCAATTAAATGAGTCAATCCATTATTATTATAAAGTATATTTTCCATATCAATATATTACTTCGATGAAACCTTTCGGAAAATAAATTAGGTTTTCACTGAGTTTTGTTTTTGTAAATCTACTTATCCAGTCTTCTCTAAATTTTACAGTATCGCTCAAAAACAACTTATGATTTTCTGGATAAATTTGAACAATATAAGCATCTAATCCTTCTTTTTCAAGGGCATACGACCAAAATGATTTTTCAATCAGAAGTTTATTTTTTTCATAAACTTCAAAAGGGATAAACGTTACAAAATCAATATCCTTCGGATTTTCTTTCAACGTTACAAAACTACCGTTTATCCATTGCGTAAAATTAGGCGTTATCTCTTTTGAAAATGCTTCTAAATACCGTAAATAATTGTCAAACAAGGTTTTACGTGTCGTAGAATTTTCAAAATCTGTCACAAACACCTTTTCAAAAGTCGCTAAATCGGTCGTTATTTTTGAGTAAGGTGTTAGGTTGCCGTTTGAGTCAAAATGGAATTGCATAATTAACCTAATTTCTCTTTATAATAATCCATGATTTCTTAAAAAACTTACTTTCCAATTTCGCTAACGAATAGTCACTGTATGCCATTTTTTAGTATTATTTTGACTATTTATGTCACTATAAATCTTTTATTAAGCCATCTATTTCTTTGTCCGAAATTGATACTCTGTCTGATTTATCATAAATAGTTAACAAATTTACGGTTGTATGTTCATTTTCAACAGATTTTTCAATTATAATTTCATGTTCTACAAAAGTAATGATTCTAGCACCGCCGCTTTTACCTTTTCCTTTGCTCTTAATTCTTAGTCTAATTTTATATGTATTATTCCCAAGCGACGTTCCTAACAATGGATTGTCCATCAACTCATTATTAAGCAACAACAAGTCATTTAAAAATGAAGGGAATTTTTTGATAAAGGACTTCGCTTCTTTTTTAAAATTTTGAGAAACCTTAACTTCTACACTCATCAATAAAATCCGTTAATGATTGTAATTGTTCGCCGTTATTTTTTGCTTCTCGTATTTCCACAAAAGCAGATTTTATACCAAGCAAAACCTCTTGCTTTCTTAGTAACGTTTGAATCTTTTCCCATTGTTTGAAAGGCAATAAAACTGACGCTTTTTCGCCTTTTTCATTTAATAAATATTGAACTTTTGCTTGCATAATTACTCAATTTTATCATTTTATTTTACGCTAACGTCGGGTCAAATTTATCCTTACTGATCCCTTCTCTCTTTGCATACGCTTCTACTTTTTTCCAATCCATTTTGCCTTGTACTGCTAAACGATTTAACGTAGTCAAAACGATGAATTTTGGTGAAATCTCGAAATAATCACGCAAATCTGGACGACTTTCTGACAAACCAAATCCATCTGTTCCCAAAGCGGTGTAATCCAAAGGTGACCATTTCGCTATGCCGTTCATCAATGATTTGATATAATCAGAAGTTGCAACGATGATGCCTTCTTCTTTTTCAAAAAGATTTTCAAAATATGATTTTTCTTTCTTTGCCGTTGGATTCAAGTTGTTGCGACGCTCTACTGCCGTACAATCACGGGTTACTTCAATGTAACTTGTAGCCGACCAAATATCCGTAGAGATTTCAAATTCTTCTTCCAATATTTTTACCGCTTTTAATACTTGCTGCATGATAGAACCACTGCCCAAAAGGTGTGCTTTTACGCCATTTTTTGCTTTAAGGCTTGATTTTTGGTAGCGGTAAAGTCCTTTTGTAATGTCTGCATCGCTTACGTGTGATGGTCGTGCTGGCATAATGTGATTTTCATTATACAACATTACATAATATATAAGTGCTTCATTATCAACATACATTCTTTTGATACCGTCTTTGGCAATCGTCGCTACTTCATAAGCAAATGATGGATCGTAACTGATAACACTCGGAACTGTTGAAGCTATCGTCAAGGAATGACCATCTTCATGCTGCAAACCTTCACCATTCAACGTAGTACGTCCAGCTGTTCCTCCCAAAAGGAAACCTTTGCACAATTGATCCGCCGCCGCCCAAATAAAATCTCCAATGCGTTGGAAACCAAACATACTATAATATATATAGAACGGAATCATCGGAATACCATGTATGAAGTATGCCGAACCTGCTGCCGCAAACGAACTGATACCGCCCGCTTCATTGATGCCTTCTTGCAATACTTGACCATTCACCATTTCTTTGTAGCGAATCGTTTCTGCGCCAATACCCATTTGTGTGTATTGCTGTCCAAGCGGATTGTAAATTCCTGCTGACGAAAAAATACCGTGCAAACCAAAAGTCTGCGCTTCGTCAGGTACGATTGGTACGATGTATTTACCTACGCTTTTATCCTTGGTAAGAGAAGTCATAATACGCACCATCACCAAAGTCGTAGAAGGTTCTTGCTCTCCGCTTCCACCATCAAAACTTGTGAAGTTGCTATCGTCTGGCATTGTGATTGGCGGACAAGTGTCTTGACGATGTGGCAAGAAACCACCCAATGCTTCACGACGTTTTTTCACATACGTAACTTCTTCACTATCAACACTTGGTAAGAAAAAATCAGCTTTTGCTGCTTGTTCAGCATCTATCGGAATACCCAAACGCTGGGCAATCGTAAAACGAGTATCTTTGTTAAAATCTTTTGTATTGTGGGCTGTATTTAAGCCCGAACTTGGCAAACCATGTCCTTTTTCCGCTTGCATGATGACACAGGCAGGTTTTCCGCAAGTCATGGCACGATGGTAAGCTGAATATACTTTTTTGTGGTCGTGACCACCACGTTTGAGCTTCAAAACTTGTTCGTCACTCAACGAAGACAACAATGCTACCAAATCCGCATCGCCGCCTGTAATCATATCACGCCACTTTTGAGCGTCACCTTTTTCAACTAAAGTAGATGAATATTGGAAATCACCGTCAAGAATTGCTTCCAAACGGGTCATTAATTTGCCTGTTTGGTCTTTTGCAAAAAGCTCGTCCCATTCACTGCCCCAAAGCACTTTGATAACTTCCCAGCCAGAACCGAGGAAACTACGCTCATGTTCTTGAATCACTTTTCCATTTCCACGAACTGGTCCGTCCAAACGTTGCAAATTACAGTTGAGGATAAAAATCAAATTGTCTAAACCTTCACGAACAGCCAAATTGATACAACCATAGATTTCAGGTTCGTCCATTTCGCCATCGCCAATATAACACCAAACTTTGCCACCATTCTTAGGTTTTAAGCCACGATTCTCTAAATATTTCCAAAAACGTGCTTGGTACAAGCCCATCATTGGTCCTAAACCCATCGAAACAGACGGATAATCCCAAAAATTAGGCATACGCCTTGGATGCGGATAAGAAGAAAGTCCGCCACCTTCGCCCAATTCACGACGGAAATTGCGTAAATGATTTTCAGTAAAACGACCTTCCATAAATGCTCGGGCATAAACGCCTGGCGCAGCATGACCTTGAATCATGAAAATATCGCCACCATAATCAGCTCCTCTTTTGCGTAAAAAGTGATTAAAAGCAACTTCCATCATCACCGCATTACCCGCATAAGTGCTGATATGACCGCCAACGCCTGATTTGCTGTCTGTTCCTTTGAGAACCATTGCTGCGGCATTCCAACGGAAAATATTTTCAATTTTTTTCTCCAATTCCAAATTACCTGGATATTCAGGTTCTTCATCTGCCGAAATGGTATTCACATAAGGAGTATTCAATCCTGGACCACTCAAAGATACACCTTTGCGAGCCGCTACTTTGCGCAACGCCATGAAAAGTGCTTGTACATTTTCTTTACTTTCACCTTCAATAAGTTCTTCGAGTGCATCAAGCCATTCTGCTTGTTCTAATTGCCAATTGCTCATATAATGTATGAATTTTTTTATCTGGAAATGGAATTTATTTGAAATAAAGTCGCAAAGTTAAAATTTAATTTTAAAAAAATACTTATTGTAGAAAATACAATAAGATATTTTATATTAACAACTGTTCGTGTTAAGAACAACGCAAAATTACAAAAGATTTTTATAATTTTAATAAAAATAAAAAGTTAGTTTGGTTATTTTTGGAATAATAAAGAATCTTATACCTCTACAAACTTTTTTCCATTCCAACAAGATAGCAATTGCAATTGGTTATTTTGATACAAAGCAAAAATTTGTATTGGTTTTGCACCAGAAAATGACAAAATTGGGTACAATTGGTCATCTATGTTTTGCAGCAAAAGATAATGTTTTTGCTCATCTACGATATACCAATTTTTTTCATTTTTATATAAAAAAACATTAGAAATGACTGTTGGTACGCTTTCCAAAAAGGGGTAACGACTAAGTAGCGAATGGTAAGAGTTTTTAAAGTTTTCTATATTTGAAAAACCGCTAACTGACTGAAAATGAGCCGTTTCGTTTTGGACTGCAAACAACGCCCGCAGCGGAAATGTTGAAGGATAAAAACACAAATCGCCGATTACCGTCGTTCCTGCATCATGCGTAACTGTTAGCGGAGGTCCATATCCACCAAAAAAATTGAGAATCAACGCTGGTCGATTCGAGCGAGTTCCCCAAAGCCAAACCCGTTCCGACTGCAAACCTTTGTCTTCCTCCTCTACCCTTCTCGAGAGGACAACCCATTGATCACCAATACTTTCTGTACTCAAAACGTCTTCTTTTTTGGTTTGCCAACCTATCAAGCTACGAATATCTTGTTGCAGTTTTTCGTCCAAAAAATCCATTTTCTCAAAGGCTTCCAACAGTAGATAGAGCCTTGAAATTTGGCGCATAAATTCTACTTGCCAGCCTTCTTCAAAATAATTAATGTCATTGAGATTGCGCAAAGCTGCTGCCAAACCGCCTGCCTTTGCGTCCACCATTCGGGCAATAATATTTTCGTTAAAACGAATGCTGTTCGCAGGAATCGTCGTAATTCCTGAGCGCACAATGTCTTGCAACCATTGGCGGAGTTCACTTGTTCCGCCTTCTACTTGTCGAACTCGAGTATCAGCTCTTTTGGCTTTTGCGGCATCTATTTTTTCGTTTTTAACATCTTGACTTTCAGCTATTTGTACTTTTTTTCGAGTTCCTCTTTTATCGAGCCATTGTTTGGTATTTTCTTCTATTTCAATGCTTTCTGTAAAAATATTTTTTTCATTCAAAAACAAATATGCCAACGCAACGCCGTGTTTGCAAGGGAATTTTCGACTTGGACAACTGCATTTAAAAGCAAGATTGTTTAGGTCAATTTGCGTAAAATATGGGTTACTTCCAGAGCCTTGACAATAGCCCCAGAGTGCTTCTTCATGTGAAAAAACATTGACCCATTTAGACCTGTTCGCAAGCGTTTTTCCAGCTTTTAGCGAAGCATCGTCTGTGACTTGTAAAAGTAAAAGTTGTTCTGTCAGCATTGTATTCTAAATTTAGAAAGGATAACCCAAAGCAATTGACCAGTTTAATTTATTGAATTTTATATCTGATGCGTTACGAATTGTTTTGTAATCGTTGAAAATTGAGTCTTTGTATGGATTCCTGATTTTATAAGCAAAATCAAAACGAATGACCGAATAATCAAAATCTATACGAATACCAACGCCTGTTCCAACTGCAATTTGTTTGTAAAAGTCCTTTCCAATTTGCCCCTCTGGCAAGATTTCATCTTTTTTCAAAAGCCAAACATTGCCAGCATCAACGAATGCAGCACCTTTAACAATCGAATAAATCGGGAAACGATACTCTGCATTGAGTTCCATTTTGACATCGCCTGTTCGGTAGAAAAGTTGCTTATTTTGCTGTGTAGAAGGAACGTATCCGCCAGGGCCTGGCTCTCGAGTTCTCCATGCTCGAAGGCTCGAAGGTCCTCCACCAAAAAACTGTTTTACAAATGGTACTAAGGCATCGTAAGCATAAGGTGTCGCCAATCCAGCATTGGTTCTGAAATGGACAGAATGTAATTTATTCCATTTTTTTCCATAAGAAAAATCAACTTCGCCTTTGAAATAACGGGTGTAATCTGAGCCGAAAATCAAAAATGGTGTGCTGCGATTCGCAACTGCATTGTACAATTTATTGACTGTAAACAACTCCAAACCCGATTGCTCCAACGAAGTTCGTAGCGCCCAAGAACTATTGCTTTTATTGGGCAAACTTTGTTTTGTAAAATTAATATCTTTAAATATTAATGATGTAACAAATTGATTACCAAATCTTTTCAATTGAAAAGGTTGTTGTTTTATGGTTTCTCCAATGTATAAAGTTTTTAGCCATTCAAGAGAAGCATGGTTAAAACTGACTTTTCGGTTGCCGTTGGTATTGACCACATAACCATAATTCAAATTGGCTACAATATACCTTAAATCAAAAATAGAAATAAAATTAAAACCAGCACTAAACTTGGTTTGTGCATTTTCTTTTAGATATTTGTAAAAATCATCACTGACGATTTTACGATAAGGTGCATCAATTTTCTGACTACTTTTTCCGAATTTAATACGGTTGATTTTTTTCCAAAAGCCAAAAGCGTCATACAATTCAGGACGGTAAAAATCGTTTTGTATTTTGGCATCAAAAAAAAGTTGCCCTTCATTTTTACTATTAAAACGAATACCTTGAATACCACCTTCGATGTTTGCAACATAACGTTCAGCACCTTTGAAAACATTGTTATTTTTCAAAATTAGACTTCCAGAAAAGCCCAAAGCCTTGTTAGTCGTTCCTCCAATTGTATTGTTCAATTCAATATTTCCGTCGTAAGAATACTTGCTAATTTGCGCCAACGTTACAATAATATCCACCTCATTTGGACGACCCAAAGGGAAACTTTGCTTGATATTGATGAGTCGAAAAGCCTTCAATCGCTCGAACTTTCGGGACATCAATTCCAAGTTCTCTTGTCTAAAAATGTCGCCTTTTCGGAGAGGCACACAATCGTATAAGTGATTGATTTTCAAGGCAAAACTACCAGAAGGAGCTGTAAAAAGAACACCATCAATGACAGTATCTTTTTTCGTTGCAGGTAGAACAGTGACGTATTCTGTCAGTACTTGCACGTTTCGGATTTTGTATTTTCGGTGGTGCGTGGTATCGTTTGGCGAAAAAATCTCCATAGAAACTTTCGCTGCTATATTCGTCGTATCAGCGTCTAATGTTGAAAAATAATTGGCGTAAAAGTTAGCATAACCAAAGTTCCGAATTACCTTTGTCAAACGATTGATTTCGGCATTGTACAAATTAGCATCTAAGGCTTGACCTTTTCGCAGGAAACTTTCGTCTTTCACGGATTCTACAATGGCTAAAATATTTTCATCAAAACAGCGGTACGCCAAATCTTCTATGAGGTATTGTTTTTTTAAATCAATTGTATAAGTTACTTTTGCCTGTTGTTTTTTAATTTTCTTATAAAACTTTACATTTGCATCGTAATAACCTTTGTTTTGTAAAAAAAACTTCATTGTTTCGGCTGTTTTATTACAAATATTTTCATCGTAGAGGACTGGTTCTCTACCAAATTTGCGCTGAAAACGCCCCGAAGATTCGTAGTGAATCCAACGACGCATTGGCTTGGTTGGCGTTTGTTTGTAAAGTGTAGCCAATTCTTCTTTTAGGTTCTTTTTGTTTTTTATGTCACCTACAATTTCAATATCGTTGTTACTCAAAAAAGCCTTATCCAAAGGAAGATTTTTGGTCGTGCTACACGCTGAAATCAATGCGCACAGGACAATAATCAGTGAACGGTGGACCGTGGACAATGAATAATGAACAATTGTCTTTTTGAAAAAATTAAAAATATATAAAAGTAAATTCATTTTTTAGTAATCGTAAAAACTTGGCGTATTTTATTTAATCACGAATTTTATCTAATTAAACGAATTTTCACTAATCGTGGTGTGAAAATTAAATCTAATTTCGTAACTGTTTAGCGTCAATAAAAATCGAAGATTTTTTATTTTTACCACGGAGAAACAGAGGTCACGGAGGCAAAAAATTAGCCTTCGGCTAATTTTTTTGCCAAACTCTGTGTTCTCTGTTTCTCCGTGGTAAAGAATTGTAAAAGTGGTAAATAGTTACCTAATTTCACTAATTATATTAAAACTTCGTTTTGATATAGAGCGTACCTAAGTTCGTAGCAAAAATCATAAATTAGGGATTCTGCGCTGCCAACATTTTAACAGTAAAACGTTATAACAATATAAAAATGCTTTCACAAAATAAAATAAAATATTTAACTTCGCTACAAAGCAAAAAATTTAGGCAAAAGTATAACATTTTTGTTGCCGAAGGAGAAAAAATTTGTTTAGAAATTCTTAAAGAAAAAAAAATAGAGGTTGAATCTATTTTTGCAATCAAAAGTTGGTGCGAAAAGCACGCTTACTTGTTGCAACATTATGGCGCAAAGGTAGAAGAAATTTCTGAATCTGAGCTAAAAAAAATATCTTCTTTGACAACGCCCAATCAAGTACTAATCACAGCTCGTCCACAAGATTTTGCATTGGATAAAAATCTGATTTTCAATGATTTAGTATTGTATTTAGACGGAATCCAAGACCCTGGAAACATGGGAACAATCCTTCGCAATGCAGATTGGTTCGGAATTCCTTATGTTTTTTGTTCAGATACTTGCGTTGATATTTATAATTCCAAGGTAATTCAATCTTCGATGGGCGCATTTTTAAGGGTAAAATCCAAAGAAATTTCTTTACCAACTTTGTTAGATGGGGCAAAAAACATTCCTATTTATGGGGCATTATTGGAAGGTGAAAATATTTTTCAAAGTAAATTGGAGCAAAAAGGAATTATCGTCATCGGCAGCGAAGGCAAAGGCATTTCAGATGCTAATTTACCGCTGATTTCTCATAAAATAAAAATCCCTGACTACGGAAATGGCGCAGAATCACTCAATGCGGCGGTTGCAAGTGGTATTATTTGCGCTTTGTTTAGGTATGTTAAGTCGTAAGTCTGTAAGTCACTTTGCGTGATACGTATTTTAGTCGTAAGTCATTTTGAGTCGTAAGTCCTAAACGTGATGGATAGAAGTCGTAAGTCATTTTGAGTCGTAAGTCGAAGACTTAAATGACTTACTGACTTACGACTCAGTATGACTTACGACTAAAAAAAGACTTACGACTCAATATGACTTTTCATCAGTACTTATCCAATTGCGTTTTTAAGTCACTAAATTTTGTTTGAACAGTTACGAAGCGCTCTTCTATGTTGCTCAATTGTAGCTCTTCGCCATCAATCATGGCATCAAAAGGCGCAAAATTGCTATCAATTCGTTGCTTGATATGGTGAACATAAGCTTTCAAACGATCTTCAATGGCTTCTTCTAATTTCGTGCGACCTTTGTTCACTTCTTGTGAAAAAGCACTCAATATTTTGCCTCTTTGTACACCAATCGTAACGCCAGCAAAAGCTAAACCAAGTGCTGTGATTACGCCACCTGTAATGTCAATCGAAGCGGTTTGAGCAACTGCCATAACGACCATTCCAATCACCGCAGCACCAGAACCCATCGTAATAGAAGGTGTAATACTACTACCTTTTTCGCCTAAAAGTCCTGTTTCTTTAAAGTTTTCAGACTTTGACATGAATTTTTGAAAAGCATCTTGGATTTCTTTTAGTACATTCGAGCGACGCTCGGCTATGTCTGAAAAAATCTCATAATCGTCTTTCAAAACTGTTTTGGAATTGCGGATTTTTAAGTCAATTATTTTCGCCATTTGCTGAATAGAATCCGCCAAATCATTGACAGAATCGTCTAATTTGTCTTTCATTTCGGTTTGCAAATCCCGTTGCAAATCTGCGGTCAAATCTTCCAACCAGTTTTTAGCAGATTTTTCATTGCCAAAAATACCAGAAAAAGAACGTTTTATCAAACTTCCAAAACTCAAACCTTCGCTTAATTCCGCTTGGTATTTTCCTGTAATTTTGTCGTAAGCATTCAGTAGATTTTCTTTCAAAATATCCACTTGTTTGTTAGATTTAATTGCCTGATTGTCAAGTGTTTGCTTGATGTCACGACGAAATTCCGTGTCTGCAATAAATTGTTCTCTACGGATTTTTAAGCCAGTGCCTACCCTTTCAGCAATGTTTTGAGAAGTCGAAACATTGTTTTGCAACTTCAACATCGGAGCTTTTCCGCCTGTAATATTTCGATAAATATACTCTCTAACTTGGTGAAATCCACTGTCATAACGGTTTCCTTCTTGCTCTAATTTGGCAGAAACGGAAAAAATAACTGGCTCAATCATTCCCTTTTTTTCTGCGTACTCTTTTACACCTTTTTCGTTGATTTCCAAGTCGTTGGGTGGCAATAAGTCTTTTTGTTGAAGGACAAAAACGACTTTTTTGCGCCAATCAGCGTGTATAAAATCAAAAAACTCCCAAGCAGACTGTCGGTAAGGATTTTTACATTCAAAAACAAAAACGACCAAATCGCAAGCAGGAACAAAGTCCTCAGTAACGGCTTGATGGTTCGCAACGATTGTGTTTGTACCAGGCGTATCGACGATGGCAATTTCCCGTAAAATCTCTATCGGATAATATAATTTTTTCAAAGAAGGATTAACGGAAACAATTTGCTCCGTTTCGCCATACAAAATTTGCTGAATCGTGTCCGTCATAGGCGCAGGGGACACCTTACAAATCTCTTTGTCGGTTTCCAAAAGCGCATTGATAAAGCTACTTTTTCCAGCTTTTACTTCGCCAACAATCACAAACATAAAAGGTTCATTGATGCGATTGCGCAAATCATTGACTGTTTTTTTCAAGTCTTCGTGACCAATTTCGGAAACTAAAGCGTGCAAATCTTTCACAGCTTCATCTACTTGCGGACGGTAAAAATTTAAGTCTTTGTTGATTAGCATATAAATAGGTGGTCGTAAGTCAGTGAGTCCATAAGTCTTTAACTTACTGATTTACAATTTTTTATAACATTTTACAATGTCGATTGTTTTACTCGAAATACCTTAGTATGTTTTGATGTATTTTTTATTAAAAAAACTTTGACGAACAATGTATTCATTAAGTCACTCAAAGTATTTTTATTTTTATGCAAAAATAGAAAATGAAACGATAGAATTTCGTTTTTTTCAATAAATTTTTTTTATTAAAAATATAAATTTGCCAAACACGCTTTTTCAAATACTTTTTTTCAAAAAAATAATAATTTTCAAATTAAAAAAATTGCGTTTATCCTAAAAAAAGCCGCACTTATCCTAACATATTTTATAAAACGTAAGATGTCTGTATATTTGTATTATGAAACGAATTTTATACAAAAAAAACCAATCTATAATTTAACTAATACGAAACTAAATTTTGTTATGAACAACTCTCTCGCATCAAAGGAAAATATTATTTGCATTCCATCTGGAAAAAAGAATATTTATCTAAACACAGAAGAAATCATCTACATAGAAGGATTGAAGGATTATGTCATTATCAGGCATGAAAAAGGTCGTGAAGTGATTCACTGCACCATGAAAGGTTTGGTAGAAATGCTGCCTACGGAAAGTTTCTTCAGAATCCATCGTTCTTACATTATTGCACTCAAAAAAGTGTTGAAATTCAGCAGTAGCGAAATCGAGATGTCCGCCAACGGAAAGGTTGCTCAACTGCCTATCAGCATTAAAGTGAAAAATGAATTTATGGAACTTATTAAAAACAGGTAATTTAAAACGCCTAAATATACACAACTGATATTAGATATTAAGATATTGTAAATGCTTGGTATTCAACATTTTGCATAAACGCAAAATGTTGAATACCAAATTTCGACGTGTATAATAAACATAATCCAAAAACTACTTTTGTCAAAATAATGTCAAATAAAAACATTAATCCGAAAGAGGGAACAAAAGTCATTACCTATATGTTAAGAAATGAGAACAAATACTTTATTTCAGTCCAGTTACTTCTGTAAAATAAATTAAATTTTGAAACTCATTTCCAAAATCTTCATTTATCTATTGCTTTGCAGCTACACGCTTTGCAATATTGACTTTACTTCTCTTTTGAGTGGTAAGGATAGTACAGAGCTGTGCGAAAAAGAATCAAAAGAGGAGAAAGAAAAGGAAGAAGAAAGAGAAAAAAATTGTGAAATTATCCAAACCTTTGCTCATTTATTAAATGATGTAAAGGATTATCCTACCAATTATTCTACAAACCCGATGTTCCAGTTTTTGAAATTTTAGGCATAATTTTTTTTGACACTAAAATTTTATAATTTTTTTATAATTTTTATAAAAATAAAAAATTGATATTTTA
>JAYWHK010000066.1:0-32169 GCA_043777755.1 Saprospiraceae bacterium | reverse complement strand
AATTTTTTATTTTTATAAAAATTATAAAAAAATTATAAAATTTTAGTGTCAAAAAAAATTATGCCTAAAATTTCAAAAACTGGAACATCGAGTATTAGTAAAATGCCTCATTTCGGCTTCTAAAACCTTATTTTTATACTTGCTTTGTGGGTATTTTTTAATAAAATTTTCAAAAATATTGATTTGTTTTTGAGAAAAATCAGGAGGACTACAACAGCCACGAACTTGTGTTTCGATAATGTAGGTATATTCCACCAAATCTATCAATGCACTTTGTGGATATTTTTTGATAAAATCCCTCAAAACATTAAGGGCGATGCGATTGTCAGTGCCACATTCATTTTCGAACCAATAGTCACAAAACGAATTTAAAGGATTGTATTTTGCCCAAAGTAAACTGTCAGGAGCTTTTATTTTCCTATCATTACGATTCAGTATTTTTATTAATTTGTCTAATTGTAACAAACGAATACTATCATAATTATTTGGTTTTACAGTGAGTGACGGATAAAGTTTATGATATTGTTTATATTTTTTGTATGCAATATAAACATCTCCCTTTTCTACTAATTCTCTTACGTAGGTATTACAAAAACCTTGAAAACCTAATGGTAGTTTGCCACTATCTGCTGCCTTAATTATAGAAATCTTCTTTTTTTCATTACCTTTTTCATAATAATTAGAATAATTTCTACATATTTCCAGAATATTTTCTTTCAGTTGATAATTATATGAGGCATCAAAACGGTTTTTTAAAATGTTGATTTTGCTAAAAAAAACATCAAAAGTAGCTTTTTTTTCAACTTCATCCGAAGGGAAAAGGATATTTTTCAAACTGTCAAATTGCATTTTTTCGCTTACAAAAAGTAAATGATTAAATGACTTCATTTGAGAGATAAGGTGTTTTTTAGGATATATATACAACTTGGTCATCTCGCTGTAATATATATTACAATTATCATAAAATAGCATATGATTATAGTTACGCCAATGAGATAGGTTTTCCATTGGCATACCAATCGTTTGTTTTGTGTCGTGTGGTCGATAATACAAAGTCAAATTATCCCAGTGCCAACAACCTTGTTCGTCATCATAATGATAATTGGGGTTTATTGCATTGTGATTTTCCCCACTATGATATAAAAAATTATTGTATTTTTTTTCAAAATTTAACTTATCAAATTCTCCAACCATACCAGATTGAAAATAATATACTTTATCGTCAGTACAATAATGAACTTCATAAGTTTCTTCATCTAAATAAGTATTTTCATTAATATAAACATTACCAGTTTTAGTATCACGTGCAAAACCTTTCAATGAAAAGGGAGGCTTGTCATAAATAATTTTGAAGTTTCTTGATTTTTTTTCATATACAGCCAGACAATTAGCTCCAATAAAAAAAATACGTTCTTTTGTTTGAAATTTACAATTTCCATAATCATAAGTTCGCATATAAGCCTTTGCTTTCTTAGTACTCCAATCATAACGATATAAACTATCAGCAACAAACCAAAAGCTATTATCAAGACTATCAATCAAATAACTCTTTGTGAAATAAATGGCTTTTTTTACGCCAAATTTTGTTGCCAAAGTGCTAATCATTTTACTTTCGACATCTAATTCATACCATTGAGAAAGGTTATATTCTCTTCCTGAAAACCAAATTTCACCTTTTTCCAAAGGAGAAAAAAGATAGTTGTTAGGTTGATAGACTTTCAAATCAATGTATTGCAAGGTATCATGCACACAAGATTGAGCATTTAAAATAGTACAATTGAAAACGAGCAATAAAACAATCAATTTTTTCATCGAAAAGAGGCTTTACATTAAAATACAAATGTACTCACTTTAAGAATATTTGTCAAATATAATTTGATACTTAGAGAAAAAATGTAGTTTTGCAATGGATAAACTAAAACATAAAGATGGATAAAAACAATACTGATTACACACCTAACATAGAGGACAACTTACTTGGGTTAAACAACAAGGAAGACATAAATTTGTATGAAGCAAGTGGTATTACTAAAGTTGAACTTTATTTACAAGAATTAGATACGAATACTAATTTTGACATCAGTCTAATTCTTGAAATTCATCGTATTGCCTTTGGAGAACTATACGATTGGGCAGGGAAATGGCGCACTATTGATGTTCAAGTAGGAAAACTCAGTCCACCTTTATTTCTCAAAGTTCCGAATTTGATGTATCAATATGCAGATGAAGTTGCCTTTCGATTGTCTGTAACAGAAGACAAAGAACCGTTATCCGAAGTTTTTTGCTTATTTACATCATCGTTTTGTTTGGATACACCCTTTCAATAATGGTAATGGAAGAACTGCTCGATTATTATTGGATTTTGCGGCGTTATTCAAAGGATATGAGCCGATACAATTATATCATAGAGAAGGAGAAGCAAGACCGACTTATATCAATGCTTTACGTGCTGCGGATAATGGAGATTATACCCTTTTGAGTGCTTTAATACTAAGCGAACTGACGACCTTTTAGCTCGCTTTCTCGGATCATAGCAATAACCATAGCACGTATAATTTCATCAGCAACAGCTTGATTTTCAAGAGCCATACTTCCGCTAACACTTTTTGTTACCAATTGCGTAACATACGATTTTTCACGTAATTTGGCATATTTTTCATAAAATTTCATAAGAAAACTATTTTAAATCGTAAAATTTATTGATTCTGATAAAGAATTTGCAAAGTTAAACGATTTTTCTATACGAATCAATTTTTTCAATCAAAAAAATAAAACTACACAATATGCATTTAAAATTAAAAAAATTTTTATTGTTTACATTAATATATGTAGCATTTTGCAATTTCTTGACCGCCCAAGAACCTGCCGCATCTTCTTGGCAAATCACTGCCGACAAGATTGACCCAAACAAGTATTTTGGCGTGACCGTAGCCAATGGTATGGTCGGTATCGTGAGTTCGCCCAATCCTTTGGAGGTCAAAGATGTGGTGCTGAATGGCGCATTTGACTTGTATGGTCGTGGTCGGGTGTCGAACATTATGAAGGTGTTTAGCTTTGCGAATATGCGCCTCGAAGTGGCTACGGCAAACAAACCAAAAGAAAATATCGCTGCAAGCGATGTTGGGACTTACGCTCAAAGCTCGATGGTCAATCGCTCCAATATTTCCAATTTTGTGCAAACATTGGACATGAAAAATGCGGCTTTTCAAACGACTTTTGATTTTAAAGACGTTGTTTCGGTCAAACAAAATATGATGGCGTTGCGACATTTGCCACATTCGGCTTTGATAACGATGGAAATCGTGGCAAAAAAAGATTGCGAAATTACGCCTTATAGCGTGATAGAAACGCCTGATAATCTGAAAGATGTCAAGAATTTTTATTGGGAAATTGTCCGTCCGCACGCTTATATTCCCTTAATGACTTCGGTGGCAAAAACGCCTACGGGCAAATTGACTTGCGCTGTTTCCAATAGTATTTTGTTTGACGACGAACATTCGCATCCGCAAATCATTCACGAAGAATGGGACAACGGTATGCACTTGATGAAGTTTTCAAAACGCTTGAAAGCGGGCGAAACGTTTCGTTTTTCGGTCGTTGGTTCGGTCGTTTCTACGGCTCAAACGGCTGACCCACACAATGAAGCGGAGCGCATGACGATTTTTGCTTCCTTAGAAAAAGCTCCTCGCTTGTTGGAACGTCACAAGGCAGAATGGGCAAAAATTTGGCAATCTGACATCATCGTTGATACAGATGATGCTGCGGTTCAGAGAGATATACATTCGGCTTTGTATCATTTGTATAGTTTTGTACGAGAAGGAACGGGTTATTCGTTGTCGCCAATGGGATTGAGTGGTTTGGGTTACAATGGTCACGTTTTTTGGGACACCGAACTTTGGATGTATCCTCCGCTATTGATGTTGCAACCTGAAATGGCAAAATCTACGATGGAATATCGTTACAAAGGTTTAGAAAAAGCAAAAATAAACGCTGTTTTGTATGGTTACAAAGGGGCAAAATTTCCTTGGGAAGGCGATGATACAGGTCAAGAAAGTTGTCCAGTTTGGGCATTGACAGGACCTTTTCAACATCATATTACGGGTTGTGTAGGTTATTCGATGTGGAAATATTATCAAGTAACCAAAGATGCAAAATGGCTCAAAGAAAAAGGCTATCCTGTGATGAAGGAAGTGGCGAACTTTTGGGCTTCTCGTGCGGAACTTGGAAAAGACGATAAGTATCACATTATCAACGTAGTATGTGCCGACGAATGGGCAGAAAACGTTGATGATAATGCTTTCACAAATGGCATTGCAAAGACGGTGTTGAATTATGCGACACAAGCGGCGGCTCTCGTAGGCGACACGCCCGACCCAATGTGGAAAAAAGTGGCAGATAACATGACCCTTTTGAAAATGCCAAATGGCGTGACCCAAGAACACGCTCAATACAAAGGCGAACCTATCAAACAAGCCGACGTGAACTTGTTGGCTTATCCGCTTGGCGTGATTACGGACGAAGCGACGATTAAAAAAGATTTGGATTTTTATTGGGCAGCCTTGGGCGACAATCAGCCTGGTCGCAAGGGTTCTTCGCCTGCAATGGCGCACGGTATTTTTAGTATTTTGAACGCTCGCTTGGGCAATACCGAAACAGCTTTTGCTCAATTTGAAGACGCTTACAAACCAAATGCTGTTCCTCCGTTTGGTGTCCTTTCGGAAACAGCTGGCGGTACTAATCCGTATTTTGCGACTGGCGCAGGTGGTTTTTTACAAACGCTCCTCAACGGTTGGTGTGGTCTGGAAATCACAGACGCTGGTATTGTGCAAAAATACACACCGAAATTGCCAAAAGGTTGGCGAAGTGTGACGGTTAAAGGTGTTGGTGTGGAGAAAAAGGTGTTTAGTGTGAAGTAGTAAAATACATAACGCCTTGTAATTGTGATGATTACGAGGCGTTACTTTATGCCAATTGTAAAAACAAGTGTTTTACAATGACGTTATTTTCTTCAAAAATATTTTCAGAAATATAGTATTCTTCATGGACTGATGGAATCGGCTTTACGATTTGACCATAACCATTCGTGGAAAAATCTTTTAGAATTCGATTATTCAAATTATTGATAATATTGTTCCTTTCTCCATTCAGAATATAGGCGATTAGAAAACAAGTATTTGGATAATAGCCTGATATTAAATGACTTATACCCGTTTCGATATAGCGATTGTAATAGTAACTTGCATCTACATTTGCTCTACTTTTCTTTTTCCAGCTTTTTTCTGAAAGGTTTTTTGCTTCTGCAAAAAAGTCAATTTCAAAACGTTGAAACCATTTTATAAATTTGAAATCAATACGAGGTGCATTTTCGACTTCCTCATTGCCAAAAGCGTGTTCTTCTGAATAAATTACAAATTGTGGAATAATAGTAATCTGATTTTCTTCACAAATTTCTAAATTCTTCATGTGAGCAATGTAATGAACAGTCAATTTATCTTCTTTCCAATCTACGTTATAGCCTTTACCTAAAAGCATAGCATCATAGCCTTGATGCAATAACTCAAGGCATATAATTTCCATAGATTTTAGAAATTCAAGGCGAATATTTTGATTGAAATTAAGCATTGGTATCAGTGCTAAGAAGTTCAGCAATAATCTCTTGTGCATCATTCATTGCCAAAGAACGTGACCAAAATCGTTTCTCATTGGGCTTTATGATATAAACTGTATCATCTTTATAATACCTTACTGTTTTTCTATAATAAATACTTTCTGCGTATTCTTTATAGGTAAATATTTCGATTTCTTTTAAAAGTACATCTAAATTCTGTTCATTATCAAGTACAACTTTACCTGCTTGTTGCGATTTATTCAATCGTAAAGCGATGATATTTAAAGGATTTTTTGTTGAAACAGTAAATATAGTTGCCCAAGAAGTTAATTGACTACCAAATTTCAAAAAATCATTGATTGTTTTGCTTAAAAACAGTCCATATTGCTCCATATTATCAGCAATACAAGGATGAAAAGCAATACTTTCTTTTTTATTTTGAAAACCATCTAAGGTCAAATTTACCAAATCAGCTATCAAAACACACTCGTTTTGTGATAAATTCAAACCTTCATAAAATAATTCATCAATGCGTTTTTCAATATGTTCTATATTTTGAAGTAAGGCATTACTTTTTTTTATGGCAATGATTTCATCTATACAAGCGATGATTGCTTGTTGTTTTTCTTCGGGGAGTGAAAGGATGAGATAAGGTAACTCTAATGTTTCAATAAAATTAACTTTTTCTCTTTCAATACCCCAACCTGATGTTTTTAAAAATAGTATATAACTTGCAATTGTTGAATTTAAAAAAGATGAAATAAATTTTAGCTCTTTATCTCCATTTTCAATATGAATTCCATAAATTGCTTTCTTAAAAGAACAATCGAAATCAGTATAAGTAGAACAAAACCTCTTTTCCGTTTGTCCTGCTTTAATAAGTATGTGAGGTTTTTTATATGCGTTAAGCGTACCTATTCTATGAAAATCTTTTGTTTTGATCTTTTCTGTATCAGTAAGATTTGTATAATAACGACTAAGATTCTCAGCATCAATAAATGGTATATTACATATATCTTCATTCTTATAAATCCAAGGCTTTTGGGCTTGAAAACCATTGCCTGCATTTTTTTTCCAACCATTTTCTTTTAAAACACTTAATAGTGTTTTATTACCTTTCAATCTCTCAATCAACGTAAAATCCTTTTCCGTTCCCCACATTGCCGTTTTCCAAATATTCGTATTTGGCTTTTTACATTCTTCTCTTGGCAGGTATTTTATATCTGTTGCATCTATGGCAATACAATTCATCGCCCAATGCTTCAAAGTCGTTTTGGGCGCACAATATAGAATACGAGAAGATGGGTTTTCTGGTGTAGTATTGCTATAAATTAAAATCCCTGCGGGTCCAGTAGCTGCTCCAAACAAAGAACTACCTTCACTCTTAGGCGTATTTCTAAGAATAGAAAAATTATAAACTTCTTCTACATAAGTTTTTTCAAATAAAAAATTTCTAAAATTTTGATATGTTTTTCCTGTATTAAATAAAATTTTAATTCCACAAACTAAGGCTATTTTACCATTAGGACAAAGCGTAGTTGCTTTATGCAAAAATGCTAAAACAGCTTCTTCAGCAAATTTATGTTTTTTCAAATAAACACTTACTTCATTATCTAAACTACCTCTTTTAAATGGCGGATTACCTATAACCAAATCATATTTAATTTTTTCAAAAGGCAAAGGTTCATCATTATTTGAAATGGTACTCATTAAAAATAAGTTATTTCCTTGCTTTTCTATATCTTGATTATTAGGGTCGTAAATTAAGTAAGGAAACTTACCTGTATCCCATAATTTTTTAGGATTTAAGCGATTAAGAATAGCCAAATAAATACTAAATGCAGCTACTTTTATAGCTTCTTGTTCTTTTTCTACACCAAAAATATTGTCTTTCGTAATCTTGCAAATTGTTTGAAAATCCAATTGTTGTGAAGGGTGCGCCATTTCCCAACGGTCTAATAGACGATTAAGACTTTCAACGAGAAAAATACCTGAACCACACGTAGGGTCAAGTACTTTGATATTATAATTGGTATCGCCAAAAGAAGGATAAGGCAAGACTTTATTTAAAATGAACTCTGCCAAAGGACGAGGTGTATAGAATGTACCTGTCTTTGACATTTCTTCTTCTCCTTTTTCTTTCGACAAAAAATCTTCGTAAATACCGCTAATCAATTCAATTGGAATAATTGAGAAGTCAAATATTTTCCAATCAAACAACTGAATTTGTTTGTCATTGGTCTTTATTTTTGACCAAAAACATTCTTTAATTAATTGTAAATGTTCTTGTTGAACGATATTCTCTTCATTCTCTTTAATGGGACAAAGATTGCCATTAAAAGAAATTTCTAATTTTTCAAAAATTTCATAGGTCGCTTTTTTATCTTCTAAAATCTCAAAAAACGAATTTGTGTTTTCATTGTATTTTTTATAAAAAGCGGCATCTGTTGCTCCTCTGTCTTCTAAATAAAGCAAAAATAAAGAGCGTAACAATAAATTATGCCTAATTTCAAGGCTTTCTAAACCTGCTTTTTTTAATTTATCTCGTGTCAGTTTGAGATTATCAATCAAAGCCTGTTCAACTTTTGATTGATATTTTATTTTTTTAGTGTATTCAGTTTTTTTCCAAAAATCAGCACTATCAATAGAAACGATACCAAAAATATTTTTTAATTCTTCTAAGTTTTTAGTATCATTTTTTAGTGTTGAAAAAATTTCTAAGTTATTGATTGATAGCGTATTATCATCTTTATTAATAGGTTTTTCAAAACCATTATAAACTCTAATTTCAGTCGGACTTTCAATGTATATAAAAGGTGTTTTTCCTTGATTCCAAATTTTTTTGTGAACAGCTAAGATTTTAGCAACAGAATCATCTGAAAAATTATCAACTTTTTTGAAATATACGGCGGGCTGTTCTCCAATGAAATGAACATTATCAACACCAAATGCAAACTCCTTTGCCTGACGGACATAATGCCGCTTGACAGGAGAAAGTGTATCGGAAAGATTCGCATTTACATCTACGATACCATCACTAAAACCCAAATAATCAACCACTGAAAAATTGGTGTCCATAAGTCGAAAAGTTTAGTTTTTGGTATAAATTACTTGATTAATTTTGTGTTCAATAGCATTCATTTTAGTCATCAACATTTCGGAAATACCCATTACCTCATCTCCATATTCAATCATAGCTACCATTTCCCAAAGTTCTAAAATGTTGGACAAATGAATCGTAAAAGGTTGATAATCAGGATTATCTGATATTAAAATCAATCTATTTTTTACATCATTATCTTTTATAACTCGTTTAAAAACGATACCTTCTTCTTTTAGAATTAGCACATAGCGTTTATTCTCTTTTAAGTAACTAATATGCTCTACATATCTGCTTATAATTATGCTTCCTTCACTAATCGGGAACATTGATTTTCCTTGTATTTCAAAAGCCCTATAAGAACCTTCGTCTAATTTGGGTATTGAAAAAGACTGCAAAGATTCAATGAAATTAGTATTTGAAAAATTTAACGCATAACCAGCGGTTGCTTGAATCGGCACAAGTTCGATATTTTGATGCTCGGATAAATCTTTGCTAATTGCAATTACTCTAATATTATTATTTTTCAAAGAAATGTCATTTTCGTATTCTTGCTTTGAATTAGACAAGTCGGATTCAATCATTTGTTGAATACTAACCTCAAAGTAAGCACAGATTTTTTGTAATGTAGAAATTACAGGTTCTGCTTTACCATTTTCGTAACCACGAATAGTTTGGCGACTTACAGATAATAATTTTGCAAAATTATCTTGTGTAATGCCTTTTCGACTTCTTAGATATTTTAAGTTATTTGAAAACAAATGGTAAAAAATTTATGCAAATGTATGTTTTTTTTTACATTTTTAAAATTTTACATCATAAAAAATTTAATATTTTTTCATTTTATACAAAAAAAACAAATATTTAGCCAAAATAGTTTTATAAATAAAATAGTATTAAATACATCAAATTTTACTTTTTTTTTTATTTTTGCATAAAAATCACACACAATGGCAAAAAAAGCAAGCAAATCAAAACCCAAAGCCCAATACGCTTGGGTATTTTCGCCTACGGCAACAGCGGCAGACAAAATCAGAATCGAAAACGACTTTAAAGGACTGGTCGAGGAGCTAAAAAGTAAATTGCCACCTTTAGAAGAACCACAGCAAATCAATCAAGTGGTAGATATTGAAACCAAATGGCGAGGTAATCAGTTTTATATCGTCCAGAAATTCAAATGCCCTACCAATGGTAACTATATCAAAGAAGGATTTGATGCGCCATTAGCTCGTTTAGAATTTTATGGCGTTGATAGATTCAATGTTTCGGTGCAACGTTATACTGGGCAGTGGATGGAACTTCCCATGTATGCCAATAGCACCACAGCACAAGTCATCGAAGCGATAAAAACGGACGATTGGTTTTTGAGTTGATATTATAAACACGCCCAAATTTCCCAAAGGCTGGTGGACAGAGTGTGACAGTTAAAGGTCTTGAGGTGGAACAGAAGGTGTTTATTATAAAGGTAGCACGAGCTAAAGCTCGTGCTACCTTTATAATACTCTTTTATAAATTCTCGACATTAATACACTAATATTCAACGATTTTAAAAACACATTATCTTCTATATTTCTAAAATCGTTAATAGCCCAAGTGCCATTTTCTTCTCGGAAATAAGTAGTTACTTTTGCTTTATCTTGACTAATTAGAACATACTCTTTGAAAGAAGGAAGGGTACGATAATCGTTAAATTTTTCGATTTTATCGTATTCCTGAGTGGAAGGAGATAAAACTTCTATAATGACTAAGGGATTCGTAATGGCTTGACTATCTTTATCCGAAACAATAGGCGTTCCACATATCACGACGGCATCAGGATAGACATAAACATTAAATTCTGGTAGATATACTTTTTGGTCGCTACCAAATACATACATATTATCCAATTCATCTAAATTATTTTTTAACTCGTGAATGATATTGACCGTTAAAAGATTGTGTTTGATTGAACCTCCTGCCATTTTTATGATTTTTCCATTGACAAACTCATGGCGTTCGCCTGTTCGACGTTCCAATTTCAAATATTCTTTTACACTATATAAAAGAGCTTGTGATGAAGGAGGAGAAGCTAATGCTGTTGCACCCATGATATAAATTTTTAAATTTAAAGCAAAGATAAGTTTTTATCCTGATTAAATCAACTATTTTTTCAAAAACCACATTCTAAGCGTAGAATGTGGTTTTTTCTTTTTATTTTTGCATAAAAATTATACACAATTGCAAAAAAAGCATTAAAATCCAAAGCTCAATAGGTTTGAACTTACAGACTTAGGACTTATTCTTTAAATCATTTTTATGAAGTTAATTTATTTGATTGGCTTGCTTAGTTTTTGTTCGTTTTTGCCATCTTTTATGGTAGAAGAACACGATTACCCCAAAGATTTTTTTGGGTCGCCCGTCAATCACAGTTTAGAGATTACAGGAACATTTGGGGAGCTTCGCCCCAATCATTTTCATGGAGGTTTGGATATTCGCCCTGAGCGCAGCGGTGTTGGCGAACCCATTTTGGCGGCGGCAGATGGTTATGTTTCCCGTGTGCAAGTGTCTGCGTATGGTTACGGAAAAGTAGTTTATATTACTCATGCCAATGGTTTTACAAGTGTTTATGCACATTTAGATGATTTTATGCCTGATTTGAACGAGTATGTCAAGTCAAATCAATATGCCAATGAAAGTTTTGAAATCAATATTTTTCCAAAACATGGTGATTTTTTCTACCATAAAGGACAACAAATTGGTGTTATGGGCAATACAGGCGGCTCGCAAGGAATGCACTTGCATTTTGAAATTAGAGAAACTGCAAGTGATAAGACTCTGAATCCATTGCTTTTTGGTTTTAATGTTCCCGATGATAAAAGTCCTAAATTTTATGAATTAAAAATTTATGATTTGAATGAAAACCACCAAACCATAGCGTCAAAAGAAATTAACCTTCGTGCGCAAGGAACTCGAAAAAAAGTAAAGGTAAAAAAAGGCAAAAAAGTAAAATACAAAACCATTTATACGCCTCCGCCTGCGGATTCGCCTTATACACTCGAAGGAGATACGGTAGAAGTGAACTCAGATTACGTTGCTTTTGGTATAAAAACCTACGATACAGCCAATTGGTCGGACAATACAAATGGCATTTACGAACTTTCTCTTTTTCAAAATGAAAATTTGATTTATAATTTTAATGTAGAAAAATTTGATTTTAGCGAGTCCCGCTACATCAATGCGCACATTGATTATAAGGAAAAAAATTCGGGTGGCGGTTATTTTAATCGTTGCTACCGTTTGCCAGGGAATCAACTTTCATTGTACAATTCCTTGCTCAATGACGGCGTTATTCGAGCATATTCCAACGAAATTAGCGAAGTGATGATTGTCGCAAAAGATGCCAATTTGAATCCTGATACGCTTACTTTTTATGTAAAAAGAAGTGAAAAACAAGCAAATGCTTCGTCAAATACCAACGGACAGTTTTTGGATTATAGCAGTAGCAATAGTTATCAAAATGGTGATTTTTCGGCTTATTTCCCATCGGGTTGTTTGTACGAATCTTTCTATTTGACTTTGGGACAAACAGAATTGAAAACACCGCTTGCGTTTTCTCCTTTGTACAAAGTTCATCAAGCGACAACGCCTCTTCACAGTGCTTTTGAAATAAAAATTCGTCCGAATCGCCCAATTCCTGATTCTCTTTCAGGCAAAAATTTCATCGCTTTTAGAGAAAACGATGGCGATTTATTGTTTTGCGGCAACGATTGGCAAGGTGATTTTTTAAGTGGAAAAAATGATGCTTTTGGTACATATTTTATAGCAACAGACACTATGCCGCCAGCCATCAAATCTGTTCGTTTTAGTGAAAATATGCAAAATGAAAGCCGTTTGAGTTTTCGTATCAGCGACAATGTAAAGTTAGGTAGAAAAGGATTAAAATGGCGAGCTACAATTGATGGGCAATGGATTTTATTAGAACATGATTCTAAGTCACCTATTTTCAATTATTATTTTGACAATAGAATTGCAAGCGGAGAACACGAGTTGGTCATCGAAGCCGAAGACAAATGTGGCAATCGAAGTGAATTTAGAAAACGTTTTATTAGATAAATAGTTAATAAAAAATTAAAAAAACTTCTCATTGGGCTAAAAAATCCAATGAGAAGTTTTTTATTCCGTTCTAAAAGTAGTTTTATAGAAACAACGTATTATTTTTGCCTAAAATTTTTATTAATACTAATATTCATACAATGAAAAAACATTTCATTCTCTTTACCTTGGTCGTATTTTTGATTTCTGCTGCTTGTAATACGGCAAAAAAAACAGCGGATAGCAAACTTGCACCTGTTGAAAACATTCCAGAAGTTGTCCTTGACGATGTCAATATTACAGCTCCCGCACCAACGAATATTCCTGATGATACGGAAGTTCCCCGTTACCGTGCCAGCGAAGAACGCAAAAACGATTTGCTCCATACCAAATTAGAGTTGAAATTTGACTGGGCAAAACAACGTGTATTGGGCAAAGCAACGTTGAACTTCAAACCTTATTTTTATGCAACAAATGAGTTGGTGTTAGATGCGAAAAATTTTGATTTCAACACTATTACGTTGAATGGCAAAAATACGCCTCTAAAATATACCTATAACAATGAGCAAGTGACCATTCAATTGGATAGAACTTACGCTCGCACCGAAGAGTACAGTATTGTCATTGATTATGTTGCAAAACCAGAAGAACGCAGCAATATTGGTGGTTCGGCAGCGATTAATTCTGACAAAGGTCTTTATTTTATCAATCCAAAAGGCGAAGAAGCGGACAAGCCTTCTCAGATTTGGACACAAGGCGAAACGCAATCAAACTCTTGTTGGTTTCCTACAATAGACAGCCCTAATGAGCGTGCGACCAACGAAATCACGCTGACCGTAGAAGACAAATACAAAACACTTTCTAATGGTTTGATGGTTTCTTCTGTAAAAAATAGCGATGGAACACGCACCGACCAGTGGAAAATGGATATGCCTCACGCACCTTATTTGATTATGATTGCTGTTGGTGAATATGCTGTTGTCAAAGAAAAATGGGAGAATATTGAACTTTCTTACTATGTAGAAGCTCCTTACGAAAAAGATGCAAAAGCAATTTTTCCTTATACACCAGAGTTATTAACATTTTTTTCTAACAAATTAGGTGTAAAATATCCTTGGCAAAAATATGCGCAAATCATCACTCGTGATTATGTATCGGGTGCGATGGAAAATACAACTGCTGTTATTTTTGGAGAATATATGCAACAACACGCTCGTGAGTTGATTGATGTAGAAACCAACGAATCTGTTGTAGCGCACGAAATGTTTCACCATTGGTTTGGTGATTACGTTACGACCGAAAGTTGGTCAAACTTGACACTCAATGAAGGTTTTGCAAACTATTCAGAGTACCTTTGGTTAGAGCATAAATATGGTCGTGACGCAGCTGATGCACACCGTCTTTCTGAATTACAAGGTTATTTGGGACAAGCAAAAAACAGCCGCCATTCTTTGATTGATTTTAATTACGAAAGTCGTGAGGATATGTTTGATGCGCACAGCTACAATAAAGGTGGTTTAATTCTACATTTACTACGCAATTACATTGGTGACGATGCCTTTTTTACAGCTTTGGGCGATTATTTGAAAGCCCATGCGTTCACTGCTGTTGAAGGTCATAACTTGCGCATGGCTTTTGAAAAAACAAGTGGAAAAGATTTAAATTGGTTTTTCAACCAATGGTTTTATACCGCTGGACACCCAGAAGTGACCATTTCAAAAAATTACGATGCCGTTACAGGAAAATTGTCTGTAACAATTGCGCAGATTCAAAGCCCAAGCAACAATACGACAGTTTATCAATTGCCAATTGCGATTGATGTTTATACGGGCGTTGGTGAAAAACAACGTTTTAATATTACGACAAAAAAACGCAAAGAAACTTTTGTTTTTAACGTTGCAAAAGCACCAAAATTAGTCAATGTCGATGCAGAAAGAGTAATGCCTTGGGAAGCCACTTACGAAAAAACAGCGGAAGAATTGGCATTTCAATTTGCCAATGCAACACAGTTTTTGGATAGACAAGAAGCAATGGAAGGTTTGGGAAATATGTTCACGGATTCGCAAGAAGCAAAAACTTCTTTTGAATTGGCATTAAAAGACAATCATCAAAGTGTTCGTGGTATTGCCGTGAATTTGGTGGACGTTACAAAACCAGAAGTGGCTGCACAAATCGAAAAAATGGCTGTAAGCGACAAACATTCAGAGGTTCGTGGTGCTGCAATGGCCCGTTTGGCACAAACCGCTGATAAAAAATATGCCGCTGTTGCAAAAGAGATTTTAGACAAAGAACAGGCTTATCCAGTGATTTCTGATGCTTTGCAATCGCTTTATTTGTTGGACAAAGAACAGGCTTTGACTTACATCAAAAAAATGGAGAACGAAGAAAATCCAAGTATTTCTGGTGCTTTGGCTAACATTTATGCTGAAAATCCAAAAGCGGAATACTTGCCTTTCTTTGAAAAACGTTTGACAAAAATCAATGGTTATGAAGCGATTCCTTTCATGGGAACGTATGCACAATTGGCAATGGGCTTAGACGATGCCAATCAAATCAAGGTGATTGAAAAATTCAATGGCATTGCATTAGACCAAGGAACAACGCCTTGGCGTCGTTACGGTGCTGCAAAAGCACTCAAAGAAATGCAAACTGGCTACAAATCTTTTAATAATACTGCAAAAGTAAGCGAATTGACCAAAATATTGGCTGATATTATTTCAAAAGAAACCAACAAACAACTTAAAACAGTGTACGAAAGTTTCTAAAAAAGTCAAAATATAAATGATAAAGTCAAAATGTAAAAGTAAATTTCAGCACTGGGATTTACTTTTACATTTTATATTTATAATTTTGACTTTTACATTTATTTAAAAAGTATTTATGCTCAAACTCTTAGATAGGTACATTATAAAAAAATACCTCAGTACATTTTTTTTTGTAGTACTGATTTTTTCCGCCATTTCATCTGTCATAGATTTTAGCGAAAAAATAGACGATTACATCAAGCAACCTTGTACGAAATACCAAATCATTTTTGATTATACGATAAATTTTATACTTTTTATCAATGGTTTGTTGTTTCCTATTTATGCCTTGATTGCGGTTATTTTTTTCACTTCTCGTTTAGCGGAAGATTCCGAAATGATTTCTATTTTGAATGCGGGTGCTTCGTTTCGTCGCATTTTGCGCCCTTATCTTGTTGCCGCAGGCATCATTACAGCATTGTCTTTATTGATGAATCATTATGTTATTCCTAATGGAGCTAAGAAAAAAAGCGATTTTGAAAGAAAATATATTTATAAAAGTAACGATAAAGGAAAAAAAGAAAATGTACACCTTTTTATAGGGAATGACCAAAAAGCCTACGTGAAATTTTACAGACCTTCGGATAGTATGATGAGAGATTTGCGTATCGAAACCATCAAAGACGGCGAAGTTAAAGCGATTCTCGAAGCGGAGGTTGCGCAATGGAAAGGATTACCAAATCGTTGGGAGTTACAAAACACCAAAATTCGTTCTTTTGAAGGCATGAAAGAAACCCTTTTTGTTCGTCGAGAAGCAAAAGATACGACACTGAACATT
This sequence comes from Saprospiraceae bacterium, assembly GCA_043777755.1. GTDB lineage: Bacteria > Bacteroidota > Bacteroidia > Chitinophagales > Saprospiraceae > CANHEE01. Next base: position 15,808 of record JAYWHK010000066.1, on the reverse strand, counting down.
CTTCCAGAAGATTTTACTTTTTTCGCTGATCAAAAAGATAGAATGACAACCTTTGAGTTATTGGCAAACATCAACAATGAAAAAAAACGAGGAGCTTTTAATCCAAAAAATTTAGAAATAGAGCTACATCGTCGAACTGCCGAACCTTTTACCATTATTATTTTGACCATTTTAGGATTGGCAATTGCTGGAAGAAAAGTCCGAGGTGGCATCGGCTTACAACTTGCCTCAGGTATAGGACTGGGCGCAATATTTGCATTTATTTCAAAATTCTCTGCTACTTTTGCTAACTCCAACGATATGCCTGCGCTCTTAGGAGTTTGGATTCCAAATATTCTTTTCGGAACGCTTTGTATTTATTTGGTAAAAAATGCGCAACAGTAAATAATGTAGAAAAAAGGTACACCTTTTTTCTACATTATTTTATTCCGATAAAAAAACAAATTTCTTTTTTTTAGTATAAAAAAAAACTACATTTGCCTTTTAAAAGCAAGATTAAAAAATGGGATTACACATTAAAAGTATTTTTGTAAAAAACCTTTTGCAAATCAAAGGCGATGTTTATTGGGAACTCAATGACGATGTCAATGTTTTGGTCGGAAACAACGGTACTGGTAAAAGTACGATTTTGAAATTGGTGAAAGGAATGTTTGAAAGTGTTGCTAAAAATTTACATGATTATAAGGAAAGACACGCTATTGAAGAAGCAAAAATATTGTTTTCTGATGATTCGTATTATTGTAATACATCTTTTGAGCCGTCAACAAATAAATTTATTGACAATACCTCTAATGTTACTTTTGATTATCTAAATACTTTTGATATTAATATAAATGAAGTTGCTATTAATGGAAACGCTTTACACCAAAATAGTATTTTAGATAATTTAATCAATTCTTTGAGAGAACCATTTGTTCGTTATCAAAAAAACTTACTCCAAAAAATTCAAAAATTATACGAGTCAGGAAAAACGCCTACGAAAGAGGAATATGATGCTATTTTTGGAAAAAAAGCCTTATTTATTCAACAAATTAATTCTATTTTTAGTGAAACAAAAAAATCATTTTTAGAAGATAATTTTTCATTTAAAATAGAAGGACAAGATACAGAAATTTCTCCTTATGATTTATCTTCGGGAGAAAAACAAATGTTTATTATTTTACTTAAAGTGCTATTACAAGAAAATAAGCCCTGCGTTTTCATGTTAGATGAACCTGAAATCTCTTTACATTTGGAATGGCAGAGAGAACTCATAAGTTATATCAGGGCTTTGAATGAAAATTGTCAATTGATTATCGTAACACACTCTCCAACAACTTATTATAGAGGCTGGAATGATAAAAAAATAAATATAGAAGATATAATTTTTAAGCCGTATTATAAAAATAATAAAAACGAGAATATTGAAAAAAGTGTAGGGAGATGGAAAGAGTTAATTGACAATTCATCTATGAGTCTTAAAGATACTGAAACAGAGATTATTGAAAATGTAGTTGATTATAATACTCTTTATTCTAATGAAAATGAATTGGAACATTCTTACGCTGAGTTTGAAAAAATTATTAACTATGCAAGGCTAAAAAAAGACTTTAACATAGGAATATTTTTTATTAATCAATTATGTGGTTATTTGTACTCAGAGGATAACGTTTTTGAAGCATTAAATTTATTGAAAAAATATAATATAAGCCCTAATATTCAGTCTATCTATATAATAATGGCAAAAATAAGAACTTTTGAAGTAGGTGTCAAAATAATAGAACGATTAAAAGAGTTTAACCTGATGCCAGATATATACGTATTTAATCTTTTAATAGTAAAAGCAAAATCAAAACAAGATATTGACAAAATAGAAAAAATGCGCATGGTATACCAAATACCAACAATTAAAATGTATGATGATAGATTAAAATTTAGAAGATAAAGATGTCAGAAAAGGAAAAAAAAGACAATATTGAACGCTGGTTGGCTGAGGCTTCTCATACAAATAAAAAACTCTCTGTCTTGGTGGAAGGCTTGGGAGATATACCTTTTTGGACAAATCTTTTGAGTCATTTTATTCCCAATTTGCAGTATCATCAAATAGATGTTCCTTTTTGCTCCTCCAAAGGAACGATGGGCAAAGATGAAATCATGCAATACAAAGATTTTTTAAGTAAAGAATTGATTCTTTGTAGAGATAGTGATAATGTCTATTTGTATGCGCCCGAAACTACGTGGCTTCAAAAACCTTTCCTCTATCAAACATATACCTACACCAAAGAAAATCATCTTTGTTACGCTCAAAATTTGAGCAAAATTTGCCATGAAATCACTTTGCAACATTTTGATTTTGAGCCTTTTATAAAAAAATATTCTCAAATTACATTCCCTGTTCTGTTGAATTGGTTGTATTATTTTCCTTTTCAAAATCAAGACCCTAATTCACTTATTAGCAATAAGAATTTAGAAAAAATCTTATCTATTGAAGAAGATTTGAAGACCATGTCAAGTTTGCAAAATCTTGATATGGTTCATCATACACTTGAAAACGTGTTAAAAGTTGGGTTTTGACCTTAGACAACGACGCAAGTATTTTTGAAAATGAAGAGCCTATCTCAAGTCTGAGTCCAAGCGATACTATTTTTCACCTTTCTGGACATATTGTTTTTTCCAAAGTAATAAAGCCTCTTTTTGAAAAAATAATTAGCTTCTTGAAGATTGACTATGAAAAAATAAGCAAACAAAAACTCAATGCTGCCACGGAAGACATTATTAAGAACCGTATTCAAGAATACAATAATCGAATAGATAAAACGGATATTTTGACCATCTTGAAACAATCTTACAAAGAGTGCTTTGTTCAAAGTGGTTCTTTTGACTTTATAACAAAAATTCAAGTTGATATTAAAAGAGATTTTAATTGATTTAAACATCACATCACAATGACCAAACACTTTTACACTTTCCTTTTTTCGGTTCTTATAAAATTATAGCAGAAGTACGATTTTTCAAATTATAAAACGCTGAAAATGAATGTCTTGAAAATGGTGTTTTCAAATCCTGTACTATACACAGCGGATATTGGTTATTAGATATTAATGATATTACAAACGCTTGGTATCAATATTTTGCATAAATTTAATATCTCAAAACCTCTATACATAATCCATAAAAAAGGTGACTTTCTCTTACCAAGAAAGCCACCTTTTTTTATACGCTAACTAAAAACCATCAATCTGGTTCAAAGCCTAAGATAATATTAAATGTTCCAATTTCTTTCAGTTTTGTACCTGTTATTGCTTTATCAAAACCAATACCATAGTCAAATCCTAACAAACCAAACATCGGTAAGAATACACGTAAGCCCAAACCTGCGGAACGACGCATCTCAAACGGATTAAATTCTTTTACGTTTTTCCAAGAGTTACCACCTTCAACAAAAGCCAATGCAAAAATCGTAGATTGTGGATTCAAAGAAATTGGGTAACGCAATTCTACGCCCATTTTGTTGAATACTGCTGCTCCTTCGCTTTGACTACCTTTGTAATTGTTTCCTTCATAAAAAGTTGGCTCGTAACCACGAGAAGAAATAATATCACGACCAATAATACCGATTTGCTGGTTGTTCAAACCATTTCCTCCGAATGTAAAACGCTCAAACGGTGTAAGTCCGATTTTGTCATTGTAAGAGTTCAATATACCCATTTTCAATGACGTTTTCATAACCAATTTTCCTACGAGTGTCGTGTACCATTCAGCATTGAAACGAATTTTTTGGTATTCCACCCATTTGAATTTTTTCTCTGCTTTCCAATTGTTATAATTCACACTGTCTTTTCTAAACAAAGAATATGGCGGAGTGAACATCATTACCAAAGAAAAATTAGAGCCTTCTCTTGGGAATAATGGGTCGTTCACTGAAGAACGAGCAATCGTTTGACGAAGACTTAAGTTTTTGAAACTACCATTTTCAATTGCTCCGAATGAACCAAAACTACCACTACGAAGGTTTGTCAAATTAAAATTACGGAAATCTATTTCTGTTCTTGACACAAAGTTGTCATCAGGAAATTTCAAACGAGAACCAAGTGCAATACTTCCACCCGTCATTGCAATTCTGTTAATAACCTGCCCATCTGTACGGAAAGCACTTTCGTCAATTACTGTATGAAATGCACTTACAGAAAGCGATGTAGGTTTTTTACCACCCAACCAAGGCTCTGTAAATGACATATTGTAGGACTGATAATATTTACCATTGGTCTGACCACGCAAAGAGAATTTTTGTCCGTCACCTTGTGGAAGCGGACTCCAAGTTTCTTTTTTGAATATGTTATTTGCCGAAAAGTTATTGAAAGCAACACCCAATGTACCAATAACACCACGACCAACACCGCCCCAACCTGCGGATAATTCTAATTGATCTGATGGTTTTTCTTCTACGGTGTATTCTATATCTACTGTTCCACGCTGTGCATTTACAGGTGTATTGATGCCTAATTTTTCTTGGTTAAAATAACCCAAGTTGATAATCTCACGTTGAGAACGAATGATGTCTGCACGGCTAAACTTTTCACCTGGCTTTGTACGCAATTCACGACGAATAACGTGCTCGTTGGTACGGTCATTTCCCTTGATGGTAACTCTATCAATTGTAGCTTGAGGCCCTTCAAAAATACGCATTTCCAAGTCTAACGAATCTTTGTCGATGGCAACTTCTACTGGATCAACATTGAAAAATAAATAACCATTGTCCATGTAAAGACTACTCACATCACGACCATCTTGACTGTAGCGAAGGCGATTTTCTAAAAGTTCGTTGTTGTAAACGTCACCTTTTTTAATACCCAAAACACGCTCCAATTGTTCTGTTTCGTAGATAGAATTTCCTTTCCATTTGATGCCACGGAAATAGTAACGTTTGCCTTCATTCAAAGACAATTTAACCATCAAATCACCATCTTGCTCACGCCAAATAGAATCTTGTAGAATAGCAGCGTCACGATAACCGATTTTGTTGTAGTATTTTATAAGTTTCTTTTTGTCTTCTTCGTACTCTTTGTCAATTAATTTAGAAGCAGAAAAAATACGTTTTTTACGCTTGGTTTTTTCCATTTGCTTCCAAAGTTTGCGTGTTTTCACAGCAGTATTTCCTTCAAAAACAACATCTTGAATTTTTACACGAGCATTCTTTTTTACATCAAAAAGTAATTTTACAGCATTTACGGAAGCATTGTCAGGTTCTTCTTTAATATCGACACTGGCATCTAAAAAACCTTTTGCAATAAAATATTTTTTGATGGCTTGCGAAACCTCAGCTTTTGCATTGTCTGTTACAATCGTTCCTTTTGTCAAGTATTTGTTGATGATACCATTAACATCTTCATGTAAGCTTTTTTTCAAATCTACAAAAGAGTGTTTGGTGTAACGAGGTCTTTCTTGTACAGAAATTTCAAGAAAAATAATCTCTCCAATTGTTTTTTCTTTATAAATTTTTACGTCAGTGAACAATTTGAGTTTCCAAAGGGCTTTGATGGCTCTTGGAACGTCTGGTCCTGGGAAACGAATTTTATCGCCAACTTTAAAGCCAGCAATTGAGATAAGCGCATTTTCGTCAGAAAATTGCGCACCATTTACTTTTACACCTCCGATTTCATACTCTTTCGGCTCGCCGAATTCGGCAGTTGCTGCCTCTTGTGCTACTATATTTTTTACCAATAACAATGACAAAAATAAAAATAGAGTTCTGATGTTTAATTGCATCTTTGTGTTCTTATGTGTTTTTAACGTTGATATTTTAAAGGCTTTTCAATTTTTTTTATAAAAATAAAAATTTTTAAAATACTTGTTTTCAATATTTTATAAAATGGTATTTAGCTAAAATGTTTTTTGCCATGTAGCAAATTCTGTTCAATACAGTAAACAAAAGAGCAAAGGTAGTGATTAAAGGTTGTATTGCGCTATTTTTTGAGTTATGAATTTTTATAAAAGGAAAAAGTACCGATTAACCAGTTAGTAAAATCTTGTACTTCTTGTGTATTTATGTCAAAATTACTCCCTTGCATAGCTCTACCAAAAGAAGCTCCTGGATTTTTCTGCCATGCAAGCCAAGTATATATTTTTGCTTTTTGCTTTCTTATATTATTCAGATGATCATATTTTAGATAGATTTCATCTACCTTTTGATTGGCTTCTATCCATAGATTATCTTCAGCTATCATAGATGCTAAAAAATGTTCAAAATAACCAGTATCTTGGTTATTAGGCATCACCCAAAGTCCAATAGTAGGAAAACCATCTTCTTTAACAATAATTCCTTGGTTTGAAAATTGGTATGACGACAAATTTATATCTGGAAAATATTTTAAAACTCTACTGCTGATTGCTTGCCAACGACTTTTAACATCTTTGTCATCGGCATCAAGAATAATACCTATATTTGTTATATCTGGTGTTGCTAAACTTGCACTAAAGATTTTAAGCGCATCATCAATTCCACTTCCCTTTTTCAGAAAATCTTGATTAAAATTTTGTTTGTTTACACCTTCTGGATAAGACATTTGCATTTTATGAAGTATAATATCAATAATATAGCCTTCGTTTCCTTCTACGATAAGTTTTTGTATCATTGTTTTATCTTGTTTCGATGTCATTTAAAATAGCTGTTTCCAAAATCTCTGTGTCATATAATACGACTTCTATGTCATCGTTTTTTCGTGATTTTTGTAATCGTAGATACTGACTCATTGTTTTATACTCCTCTCTTTTACTAATATTGGTAAAAGCAGAAACGGTATCTTGACTGTGTGTTGTGACAAATACTTGAATGTTCCATATTTTGGCATATTCAAAAACAATTTCCCATAATCGTTGCTGAATAGAATGATGCAACCCTACTTCAAATTCATCAATGAGTAAAATACTATCTTTTGCATTGACTAAAGCCAAGGCAAGTGTAAAAATACGATTTACACCATCGCCTAAATTTTTGAGAGGACGAGGTATATCCTCTTGGTCTAAAAGAACTTTGGCTATATCATTGTCTATTCTAACTTTTCTTATTTTAGGTTCAATAAGTTGTAAAATTTTAACAACATCGTCTTCTTTTGGCGTGAGTGAGATTTTTGACCAAAAATCATTGTTTTTTTTATTTTCCGACGTAAATGGGATATAAACAAGGTTCTCTTTTATATAACTATAATTTGTATTTAAATTAAGACGCTCTAAATATTTATCTCTAATAAATTGTTCAAATCTAATTTTATTGAAAGATTTATTCAAATGAGATGAAGATTTATCATTTTTTGGGTTCAAGTTAAAGTACTCTTCGTTATCATATACTGCTGCAAAATGAGGTGCATTTTCAATTTTCCAAATAAATAGCAAATTACCAATAATAAATTGGTTGTGTTTATTATCTTTATTTGTAAAAGATTGCAGCTTCATCTCACTATCACCATTCCAGTCGCCTCTACTTTGAGCGATGTCATAAAGCACACTTTCATTACCTTTGCTTTTTAGAAGGCGAATAGTTTCTAATAATGCTGTTTTACCAACATTATTTTTTCCGCCTATCAGATTTACTTGTGCAAAAGAGGGAATTTCCAAGTTTTTAAATAAACGATAATTTTCTATATGTAAATTTTTTATCATCTTGTTATATGTTTTAGCCCAGCTACTTAATAAAAAGCAAAATTATTATTTTTTTTAGAAAAAAAAATCGGTTCTTTTAAAATTTTTGTGGTTTAAGCCTTTGTAAGGGCGACTTCAGTCGCACAAACCGCTGATTTTCAACATTTAGACTCTTGTGCGACTAAAGTCGCCCCTACAGTTCCACAAAAATTTTAAAAGAACCCCAAAATGATACTTTTTAAAATTTCAATAAATTAACTGAATTTTTATCCTGCCCAACCTTCTCTATCCAAACTCCTAAAATGAATGGCTTCTGCGATGTGTTCCATTTTGATGTTTTCACTTTCTGCCAAATCTGCGATGGTTCTGGCAACTTTCAAAATACGGTCATAAGCTCTTGCAGAAAGCTGTAATTTTTCCATCGCTTTTTTCAAAAGCACTTGACCTGTTTGATCCAAAGCACACACTTCTCGAATGGAGCGACCAGACATTTGGGCGTTACAATAAACACCATCTTTGTTCTCAAAACGCTGCGATTGAATCGCTCTTGCTTTGACAACTCGTTCTGCAATGTCTTTGCTATTGTGTTTTGCTGGTTCTTGGCTTGCCAATTCTTCATAACTCACGGGCGTAACTTCCACGTGCAAGTCAATTCTATCCAACAAAGGGCCAGAGATTTTTGTCAAATATTTTTTGACAACGCCTGGGCCACAGACACATTCTTTTTCAGGGTGATTGTAATAACCACATGGGCAAGGGTTCATCGAAGCAATCAGCATAAATCGTGCAGGATAATCCACAGACATTTTAGCTCGAGAAATGGTTACTTGACCTTCTTCCATTGGCTGTCGCATAACTTCCAATGCGGTACGCTTAAATTCTGGTAATTCATCTAAAAAAAGAACGCCATTGTGCGACAAAGAGATTTCGCCAGGAGAAGGATTTGAGCCACCGCCTACTAACGCTACATCACTAATGGTGTGGTGCGGCGCACGAAAAGGTCTGACTGCAACTAAGGCAGCATTGCTTGGTAAAATACCAGCAACAGAATGTATTTTGGTCGTTTCTAAGGCTTCATGAAGGTTTAGTGGAGGTAGAATTGTAGGCAAACGACGAGCCAACATCGTTTTTCCTGCACCAGGAGGTCCTATCAAAATGACATTGTGACCACCAGCTGCGGCAATTTCCAAAGCTCTTTTGATGTTTTCTTGACCTTTTACATCTGAAAAATCAACATCATAAGCATTTTGTTGCTCGGCAAATTCATCTCTTGTACTAACTTCGATTTGTTCAAGTGCATCTTTTTTTCCATTCAAAAAATCAACGACTTGTTTGATATTTTCAGCGGCATAAATTTCCAAATCATTTACAATTGCCGCTTCACGGGCATTTTGTTTTGGCAAAATAATACCTTTGAATTTTTCTTTTCGAGCTTGAATTGCCATTGGCAAAGCACCTTTGATAGGTCGAATCGTGCCGTCAAGAGAAAGTTCTCCCATGATAATGTAGCGATCCAATTCAGGGCAATGAATTTGACCCGTTGCAGCCAAAATACCAATACCTATTGGCAAATCATAGGCAGCACCTTCTTTGCGAATATCCGCAGGCGCAAGGTTCACGACAATATTCAGACGAGGAAATGCCAAACGGCTATTTTTAATGGCAGCTTCCATGCGTTGCAATCCTTCGCTAACAGATTTATCAGCCAATCCAACAATAAAACAAGTGACTTTGGCATTGACGGACGGTTGTCCACCTGCATTGACTTCTATAGTTATGGTCTGTGCATTGACACCATAAACTGCGCTTCCGAAAGTTTTAATTAACATAGTATGTTTCCTTTGAGAAGCAAATGTAATATTTTTTTGAAAAAAAAGCCTTATTTTTTTTATAATTATATTTTTACCCATACCTTGCAAAGTATTTTAAGAATTTTTGAGTAGATAAATTCCCAATTGTTTCATTTTATTTTGATAAAAAATGTTTTCAGACGCATTTGAAGTGACAGGCGGTCTTCGCCTAAAAGGAGAACTAACGCCGCAGGGTGCAAAAAATGAAGCGTTGCAAATACTTTGCGCTCCGCTTTTGACAGAAGAAAAAGTAACCATTTCTAATATTCCAAACATCAGTGATGTTAGAAAACTGATTGATTTATTGATTGGCTTAGGTGTTCGAGTAGAACAAATTGCAAGCGATACGTTCACGTTTGAGGCCAAAAATATCAATACGGATTATCTTTTTTCAGAACGTTATCAAGAAGATGCAAAGAAAATTCGTGGTTCAGTGATGTTGATTGGACCACTTTTGGCTCGTTTTGGAAAAGCATTTTTACCAAAACCAGGCGGTGATAAAATTGGCCGTCGTCGTTTGGATACGCATTTTTTAGGTTTTGAAAAATTAGGAGCTGCTTTTGTTTATGACGAACAAAGTGGTAATTTTTCCATTGAAGCGAAACAACTAAAAGGCAATTACATTTTGATGGACGAAATTTCGGTTACGGGAACAGCCAATGTTTTGTTGGCAGCTGTTTTAGCCGAAGGAACGACGACGATTTATAACGCTGCCTGTGAACCATATTTGCAACAAATCTGTAAAATGCTCAATCGAATGGGTGCAAAAATTACAGGTATTGGCTCTAATCTTTTGACTATCGAAGGCGTTACTTCTTTGAAAGGAACGGAACACCGAATGTTGGCAGACATGATTGAAGTGGGTAGTTTTATTGGCTTGGCAGCAATGACACAATCGGACATTACGATAAAAAATTGTGATGTAGCGGAATTGGGTGTTATTCCTGCAACTTTTCGGAAGTTAGGCATACAGATGAACATTGTTGGCAATGATATTCATGTTCCTGAGCAAGAATTGTATGAAATACAAACGTTTATTGATGGTTCGATAATGACAATTTATGATTCGCCTTGGCCTGGTTTTACACCAGATTTGATGAGTATTTTGTTGGTCGCTGCCACACAAGCAAGAGGAAGTGTTTTGATTCATCAAAAAATGTTTGAAAGTCGCTTGTTTTTTGTAGATAAATTGATTGATATGGGCGCACAAATTATCCTTTGTGATCCGCATCGTGCAACGGTGATTGGTTTGGAAAGAAAATACCAACTGCGTGGCATCGAAATGAGTTCTCCCGACATTCGGGCTGGTGTTTCATTATTGATTACCGCTATGTCTGCCAAAGGAAAGAGTGTTATTCGCAACATCAATCAAATTGACAGAGGTTATCAAGACATTGACAAACGCTTGAACGCAATTGGTGCAGAAATCAAAAGGGTGTAAAATAGGCTATACAAAAACGTGGAAAAACCAAAAAAGCTCTTGTATATACAAGAGCTTTTTTGATTATTATTTCCAGAGGAATTAAGCAGCTTAAATAATCAACATTTTAAATACTATAAAATATTGTAAATCAAAGAGTTGAAAGATTTAAAACTACTTACTTATTGTCCAATTAAGCCATTACCAGCGATCCCGCTGGAGCTTCCGCTGGGATTTTCACACCACAACGAGCAGACATATAATTACAAAATACAAGTAAATCACCTTCTATAATAGGCTCTAAATTATCTTTTATAGCAAAAGCAGTTTTGAAAGCCTCTTTTGCCTCTTTTTCCATTTTAGTTTCATGCAAAGCTCTACTATAATTTAACCAAGCACTTTTTCTCCAAGGGTAATTAGAGTTTTCTTCACTAAATTTTTGTTTCGTGAAGAACTTTAATTCTTGTGCTGCCTCCGCAAATTTTCCCTGAGTTAAACAACATTCCGCTTTAACCCTACGAGCTGACCAATACAAAGGCATTTGAGGATTAGCGTTTTTCCAAGTCGTATCGAAATCTGCAATTGCACTGTCATAATCTTTTTTCAACATACTCACACGAGCACGGCTAAAATAAGCGTCAGCCTGACCTGGATTGATAGCAATACTCGAATTGAAATCCGCCATTGCATTGTCAAATTCACCAATCAGACCATAAACATAACCACGACGTTCAAAGGCAGTCCAATGTGCATCAAATTTCTCTACCGCTGCGGTCAATTCTTGAATCGCCTCTTGCTCTCTACCCGCTTCACGTGCCAACTGACGACCTTTCAAAAAAGAAACAATAACCGACTTAGATTCCGTCGGCTCTGAATAATGTGAAAAAGAAGCCTTTCCTTCATTGATAATCCAACAATAACCTTTGCCTGATGAAGCAAATCTTGCCAAATCGTCTAAGATGTAAGCAGTGTTTTTAATTGTTTTTTCCAAAGTAGTCACTACCAAATTCGGTACGCTCAACGAGAACGTAGCCTCGTCAAATGACTCGTGCTTAATACACGCTTCGCCTTTGTACAAGTTTTCTAACTTGTGGTTAAAAGTTTTGATAGCCTGCTCGTAGCTACGAGGATTACCAAACTGAAGATTTACTTTGAAAACAGCCTTGACCAACATAATACTATGTGATTTCTATCGTTAAAAATTACTTCCAATAGAAACATATTACGTGAATCTAACGGAAAGCGTTATGAATAAATAAAATTAATTAAATAATGTGTTTTCTCCAATACTACTGAAAAATTAAAATTCCAAGTAAATACGCACAAGCGTAGTTCAACATATCAAATTATCGAATAATTCAATATGCAAAAAATAGATGACGTTTTGTTTGTGTACTTCTTCTAAGTTTGGATAAAGGTCAAATGCTGTGCCTTTATGCTCACCTGTGTCTTAATGTTTTTGTTCTCTCTAAAAAATCTACTTTAAAAGGAAAGTGTCACAAAGATGAATCTTTATTTTTCTTTTACCAAATTTTTTCACCTTTTTTTGTCGAATATTTTTTCTTTTTATATTGATTATCAATGAGTTCTACATTTTTAACCAAATAATATTACATCGAATAAACTTATTTATTATTTATTAAATGTATATACATCTTTTCTTAATAAAATATTTTGCATTTTGAAGTGAAACAAAATTTTACTACTTTTGCATTTTTATTCTTCAATTGTATAAAACACACTAATAGCAAGATTTAAAACAAACAGCTAAAAATATGGATATTCTTTTAAAATATTTTCCCAACCTAACTGACAAGCAAAAAGACCAATTCGCCCAACTACTTCCGCTTTACCAAGAATGGAACAGCCAAATCAATGTCGTTTCTCGCAAAGACATTGATTTGCTCTATGAACGCCATGTTCTCCATGCTCTTGCCATCGCCAAAGTTGCAAAATTCAACCCTGGTACAAGCATCTTGGACTTAGGTACAGGAGGAGGTTTTCCTGCTATTCCCTTAGCTATCTTTTTTCCAGAAGTTCAATTCACCGCTGTTGATAGCATTGGCAAAAAAATAAAAGTTGTCAATGAAGTAGCCAAAGCACTTAACTTAGACAATATTATTGGCATACACAGCCGAGTAGAAGATATTAAAACCAAACACGATTTTATAGTAAGTCGAGCTGTTGCAGAGTTGCAGCAAATTATTTCTTGGTCAAGAAAACTTCTCAAACCAAAACATTCTAACATCATGCCCAATGGCTATTGGATTTTGAAAGGTGGTAATCTAAAAGAGGAAATCAAAGCGTTACGAAACAATGAGTATGTAGAAAAACACCCAATTTGGAAATTATACCAAGAAGAATTTTTTGAAGAAAAATATGTACTATACGTACAAGGATAATGTAAAATTAGTCGTAAAATACTGAAATACAAGTACTTAAAAACATTTTTTTATCAAGGCATAAAAATCTTGTAAGCATAAATTTTTTTTATTTTAATAAAAATATTTTTTTTATTTGGAAAAAATTTGGAAAACTAAAAAACAAACGTATCTTTGCATCGCTTTTTAAAATAAGCTCGATGGTGCGGTAGCTCAGTCGGTAGAGCAAAGGACTGAAAATCCTTGTGTCGGGGGTTCGATTCCCTCCCACACCACAAAAATAAACCGAATTTTTGCACTGCTGCAAAAATTCGGTTTTCTATTGTGTGTAAATATACACGTCAGAAAGTGGTTTTGGGATTTTGTATTTACGCAAAATATTGAACACCAAGCGTTTGAAATATCTTTAATATCTAATAACCAATATCCGTTGATATATAAACAAAAAGAGGCAGCGCCAACCACAGCACTACCTCAGCCCTAACCAATATAAAACCAAATTATAATTCTAACCAAATAAAATATAAAATTTGATACTGCAAAGATAAGTACTTATTGTATAAAATACAATTACTTCATTGAAAAAATTTTAAAAAATTTTACTTTTTTTTAAAAATCTCTTTAAAAAGTACGTGTTTTTTTACTTTTTTTATAAAAAATTTAATTTTACAATTTTTAAAATCAAAATTTAATTTTAAAAAGGTGTGAAAACAAAAACAAATTCAGATGAAGATTAGGCTTTTTTTGAAAAAATAAAATTTTATTTTAATTTAGATGTGCCAACCTCGATTCTTGTTCCAATTGATTCAAATCACGAATCAATAAGCGATTTCGACTAAAAGTTAGTAAATTTTTTGTGCGAAGATCGTTTAAAACGGTCGTAACTGTTTGTCGGGAGGTCGCTGTAAGGTTTGCGATGTCCTGATGTGTCAAGAATCGCTTGACGAGCGTTTCCGTTCCCATCGTCTGCCCTTTCTTTTTTCCTTGCTCTACCAAAAACTCAATTACTCGAGTACGAGCGTCTTTGAATACCAAAGATTCCAAACGGTTTTCCATCTCAATCACCCGAGAACCAATCAGTTTGAAGAAAAAAGCTGAGAGCGCATTGTAATCCCGAAACAAGCCTTTCATTTCGTTGGCTGTCACCATACAAAGGTCAGTATCTTCCATAACATAAGCAAAGTCATGGCGTTTCTGACCATTTCCCATCAGCGACAGTTCTCCAAAAACTTCCCCTTTGGTCAAAATAACTTTCGTTACTTCTTTTCCATTATCGCCATAAGCTCCGATTTTCACCCGACCTTCTGAAATGAAAAAAATCTTGTCCGCCTCATCGTTAGGCACATAAATGTAATCGCCTTTTTTGAACATCTTTTTAGGATGCGGCATATTATTTTGCTTTTTAGGGCATAAAATCTGAGGTAAATCTATGTTTTCTAAATACCAAAGGTTGTTATTGGCTGTGTTCATTTGTATGTTTTATTTTTCTAAAATTTTCTATCTGCAATTTTCTTATCTAAAATACTTGACTTAGAGCCTTTTACTTTTGCTTTTTGCCAATAAGTGACAGCATTATCTATGTCATTGGTTTTAAAATAAGCATCGCCTAAATTTTCTAAAATCAACGCATCGTTTTCACCTCCAAAGGGCATTGCTTTGAGGTAAGTTGTTTTTGCAGCGTCGAATTGGCTACTTTCTATGTACGCTTTACCCAAAAACGTATAGGCATCTAAGCGCAAACGGTTGTTTTTTCCAGCCATCAAAACCACTTGTTCAAAACTACCAATAGCATCACTTTTTTTACCTTTTCCAAGATTTGCGATACCGTTGTAATAATAAACATTGGCTTGATTAGGAAACAATTCAAGTGCTGATTCCGTAGATTTCAACAACGCATCAAAATCATTTTTTTCTTTTTGAATAAAAAATATTTGCTCCCAAACTGTATATACGTTGGCATTGAGTTGAACAGTTTTTTGATACTGCAATAGTGCTTCTTCGCTGCGCTTGGAATGAAACAAAAAGTCCCCATAAATCGCTGAAACTTTTGCTTCCGAAGGATGTACCAGCTCCAATATTTTGACCAATTCAATGGCGGCATCAGCCGTCGCTTTGTCATTTGTATTGGCAACTTTTGTTGCAAAAGGAATCAGCTCTTTTATTTTTACATCTAATGCAATGTCTTTATTATTAAAAATAATTTTGAGAGAATTGAGGTAATCAGCGTCTTTATTTTCGCTTTTATTCAATGCTGCCAATGCCAAATTTGCTTTTCCATCAGAAGGAGAAATATTCAAAATTCGCTTAAAAGTAGTAATTTCTTTCTCTTTATCGCTGATTTGTTTGTAAAAACCAGCCAAAAGATGCAAAAATTCGATTCTTTCAGGATAATTATAGACAAGTTTTTCCAACTCTTTTTCCGCCTTACGGGTTTCGCCCAATTCTAAAAAAAGAACGTGTTTTTGACGACAAATATCTTCGTCAATACCTGTTTTTTTCTCCAATTGTTCAAATGCTTTGATGGCTTTTTCTTTGTTGCCCGA
>JAYWHK010000065.1:0-12777 GCA_043777755.1 Saprospiraceae bacterium | reverse complement strand
AAAAAGTGATAAATAGCTGACTGTAAGGCAGTTATTTATTGCTTTTTGAGCAATCGACTGAAAAAAATAACCACGTTTATTTTAGCCCAACTACTTATAAGCATGAACGTTAAAGAACGTTCCGTCTTTTTAGTAAAAAATGATGTAAAAAAATAAAGTACGAAAATAAAGATATACAAGAATATACAAGATAAAATCAAAAAAATTGTTGAAAAAGAAAAATAGGGCTTCTTTAAAGTGACCACTGATATGACCCCCACAAAAACAAAACACCTGATAATCGACTGACTATCAGGTGTTTAAATTTAAATTATGAGGTTTCAGACGGATTCGAACCGCCGTACGAGCTTTTGCAGAGCTCTGCCTAACCGCTCGGCCATGAAACCATGTTTTTGCTGTAAGCAGTGCAAAGGTATAAACTTTTTCTATATGATGCAATAGCTACACTGAAATTATTTTCAAATTTTTAATAATTTTTATAAAAAATTAAAATTATTTTTCATAAAAAATTGATAATGAACAATTTATACTTTAATAAAAAATAATTATTTTTTTAAAATATTTGTTGCTGTAATATTTCGTGTGCCGACGGCAACAGAAATATTATGTTATACTAAGCGGCTCTTGCATTAAGGTGTTCGATTCTTAAAGTAGAAAGCGCATAACTGCCGTTTTCAGACCAAGCAATAGGTCTATTTTTTTGGCGATAGGCAACGACCATATCAACACCTTTTTCCGCTCTGCCAGAGCCAATCGTCTTTTTTGCCTCTTTCCGTTTTTTATAATTGACAATTTCGCTTTGAACGCTCTAACTCAAAGTTCAGCAGACCTTCTATTCCTACTATTTGTACTTGACGCTTGCCATTACTCCGAAATTCGTTTTTTTTATACGATTCCTGAGACTCCTCCAACAAACTCCTTTGTAATTCAGGGAAAAGTTCACGACGTATTTGTAGCGTAAACGCCTCTATATTATTGAAACTATCCAGCGCTTTGTCTGTGATAACTTCTCGTGTTAGGTATTAAAAATAAATAAATTTTCATCAAAAAAACGCTCCAAAAGTTTTAAATCCTTTGGAGCGTTTTTTTTGACGAAAAAAGATTATTCAAAAATAATCTTTTTAATTAAAACAGCTTTTTTATCATTGAAAACAACTCTTGTTACAAACAAACCTGTACCAATATTTTCTTTTGATAAAATATATTGCGCATCGTTTTGCTTGCCAGAATTGAAAATCATTCTACCTGTAAGGTCAAACACTTCAACATTGTAACCACCTGTTGCATTATCACCCAAGGACAATGTAATATTGTCGTCGGAAGGATTCGGATAAACATTCACTTGGCGATAATCTATATCGTCAATCGCTGTTGCAAATGACGTAATTGGTTCATTACAAGCAATATTCTTAGTAAATAAAACCATTCGAGTAGCAAAATCAGCATAGTTTGCAGCGAATTTACCTGTTGGGTCATATACATCGCCATGATCACCGCCTGGAACACTGACCAATACTGAAGGAACGCCTACTTTTACAGCTTGCTTGTGCATTTCGCCACTGCCATTTCCGTAGAAATTGTAAACATTTTTACCATAACCATACGCTACAGTTTTGTCAATCGTGCCATGGTAACTGATAAATGGCGCATCGTTTTTATCAATCCATTCTTTTTGGTACAAAGCACCAGACATATTGATGATGCCTTTGATTTTGGTAGAATAACCAGGATTGCCACTTGCGCCTTCCAAACCACCTTCTTTTTTTACGATGTCATTGAGCCAAGGAGCGATTGCGTCAGTTTCGTCCAATTGACCAACCAACATTGCCGTAATTGCACCAGCCGAAACGCCACCAATAATGATGGTATTGGTATCTACTTTGAAAGTATTGCTTGTTTTTGCATCTTTGTAAAGGTAACGGATAGATGCTTTCATATCCTGTGAAGCCTGTACGATGGTTGGTGAAATCTTCAAAGAATCGGGTACACCTTGTACAAAAAAGCTGTACAAACGATAATCAATGGTTACTGCAACAAAGCCTTTTTTTGCAAAAGCATGGCAAAAGCCCAACATATCTTGTCTTTTACCTTGTACAAAACCGCCACCGAAAGCCAGTAAAACTACTGGTCTTTTAGCCAAAGCATCGCCTTTTGGTTGAACAACGGTCATTTTTAAATCAACTTTATTACCTAAAAGTTGTGCTGAACCATAGGTTACGGTGGTCATTGTCGTGTCCGTGAACACATCTTGCAAATAGCGTTTGCCATCGCAGCCAATTGGAGCTTGCGCCATGATAAAATTTGCACTAAGCAATAAAACGAAAGAGAATATAATTTTTTTCATATTAAAAAAATGAATATTTTGGTTAGAAAATTTTTTCCAATGCCAAAGATATAAACAAAAAATTACATAAACAAATCTCTCACATCTTCTTTGTCTAATGCTGAATGCTTTCAGAATCTATTCTGACGGTAAAGGTTTTATGATAGGACAAGTGGTATCATCTTTTGGGTTAATTGCTGCAAGATATTCGTTTTTATCATTAAAAAAGTCTTTGAATTCTACTTCAAAAGGTTCTTTCCCTTTTTTGAAATAAATCTCTACTTCATGAGTTGTACCAAAAGCATCACATAGTGATAAGCGTTGTTTCTGCCCACTAAATATTTGGTAAAGGTTATCAACCTCTATTTTTTTATCAGTTTTTGCAGCTGTAACAAGATTATTATCATTTTGATACAAAACAATGCCTTTGAATCGAATAGGAATATCATTATAACTTTTACCAAAGATATAGACTGGTAAGAGTAGTAAAACTCGACCAATGGTATGTTTGAATTTTTCTTGAATTGCTTTAATACCTTCTTGTTTATCACTGTTATGTGGTTGTAATGAATTTTTCATTTCAATCATAAAAATCCAGAGCATTTTTTCAGACAGAACAATCAAAGCTTTTTCTGTAGTTTTGGTAAATTGTGGATTTGCAAAAACAGGCTTATCTATTTCTAAATCAAGAATCCAAGATTTGGGTCTAATATCGTCCTCTGAACATGGAATCCCTGTAATTGTGACATTGCCAAGTTTCTCAAATTTAGCTTTTTTTTCTGTAATTTTATAACTATCTTCATTTATCAATGGAATGAGAAAGTCTTCACTTAAAAAAGCATTTTGAATATTGATTCGATTGTCCCTAAAATGATTTTTTGACATATTTTATACAACTTCTTCTTTAGTTTGAAAATATTCCTTTTGTTGATTTTCGTAAATCAAACCACGCAATTTATCCCCTATTCCTTCTACTTTTTCTTGTTCTTTTCTAAAATCTTTAAAGTCCACGCCATATTCTTCCACTGAATACTCTTTTATGCTTTTTCCATCAAAAAAATAAACACCTATATCATCGTGTGAAAGTGCCGCTTCAGCATCCATCTCTAATCCATTTTCTTCAATCAACGATTCAATATTTTGCTCATATTTTTTCGACAAATAACCTAAATGTAAGTGATTGTTCACTGCATCGGTGATTAAAGGGCTGTGCGTTGTTAATATTACACGATTGTTATTTCTATTGGCAAATTTCATCAAAATATTGAGTAACGCCAATTGATTTTTAGGATGAAGATTTTCTTCAGGTTCGTCAATAATCAGCGTATTTCCACTTTCTTCTGCCCAATATTTGAAATATAAATATAATGTTGTCAATTGATTAACAGAAGAAGAGGATAAGTGCATATCTAATTCTTCTTCGTTTTCCATTTTTAATTTGAACGTTGCCAAAGAAGATATATCAGAATTTGATGCACGATTTACTATATCTCCACCAATTATTTGTTGTAATTCCTCAAGTAAATCTTTGTAATGGGAATTCACACCATTTTTACGCAAATTAAGTTCATAGATACTGTTAATCAATGAATTGACTGATGATGTATAGCTTGACTGATAATTATATTCTAACTTTTCACCATTTTTAGACTTTTTTAGAGCTTCTCGAAATGCTTTCATATCATCTTTAAATGCAGCAAAGATATATTTGTAATATGCAGCGTAAAATGACCTGTCGGCAGGTAAGAAAAATTTTGTAATGTCTTTTTGCTCATAATGAACAATACTTGTTACAAAGTCAAATAAAAAATATTGTTTTAGATTGTCGAAATCTAACTTATCATCTGTATAATTTAATCTTAAATTAGTAAAATTTCCAATTGAATCATCTTGTATAATATCAATTGCAAGGCTATTTGCTTGCTTTTCAAACTTAAAAACCTTATTTCTAACTGCATAATTAAACTTTATTTTCTGTTCGATAAAAGTCTCTATGTCTTTAGAAAAAGAAATTTGCAATTTTTTTAAAGATGATATTTCGTTGTTCACATTGAAATTACCAATGATTTTATCTTTAATATCATTATTATAAAGCTCAAAAATACTTTTAATCCACTCTTTATCTAAGGTTATTCTGTTGCTTTCTGTGAAAATCTTAATAGAATATTCAAGCGAAAATTTACCGATACTATTTAGGATACTGAAATTGTTATTTTTTCTTTCTTCCCAAAATTCCATCAAACTCCAAATCACCTGCGACATATACGTTTTACCGCTATTGTTGTAACCAACAAAAACGTAAAAACGCTTGTCAAGGTCTATTTCACCTTTTTTAATTGGACCTAAATTTTTGACTTGTAATTTCATATTTGGTAAAATATTTTCACAAATATTATTCTTTTTTTATAAAAAACAAAATAATCTTTGCTTTAAATTTATTGCTGCGTTTCTCGGCAGCTAAAGCAGCCGTTACATAAAGCTCCTACATAAACAAATCTCTCACATCTTCTTTGTCTAATGCTTTTATAAAACCAGTTTCGACATTGATTAAATCCTTTGCGACAGCTTTTTTCTTTTCTTGAAGTGCCAATATTTTTTCTTCGACGGTATCTTTACAAATCATTTTGTAAGCAAAAACAGCATTTTCTTGTCCGATACGATGCGCTCGGTCAATCGCTTGCGACTCCACGGCAGGATTCCACCAAGGATCAACGATGAAAACATAATCGGCTGCAGTAAGGTTCAAACCAACACCACCCGCTTTGAGTGACATCAAAAAGACACGGCAATTTTCATTGTTTTGAAAGTTATCCACACGTTCCATACGGTCGGTTGTTTGTCCGTCAAGGTATTCATATTCAATGTGGTGTTTGTCCAATTCTTTGCGAATCAAATCCAACATTCCAAGGAACTGACTGAAAACCAGCGTTTTGTGTCGTCCGCTGTCTTCCAAAATACGAGGCAATAATTCTTCGATTTTTGCACTATCATTGGCGTAGGTTTCACTGTCGTTGAGCAAAGCTGGCGAATCACAAATCTGACGCAATTTTAACAAACCTTCCAAAATGTACATCGCAGAATTGTTCAAACCATCTTTTTCGATTTTTCCCATAATCATATCACGGTACTTATCTTTGAAATTATCGTAGATTTTACGCTGATTTGGACTCATTTCGCAGTAAATTACAGATTCTACTTTTGCTGGCAATTCTTTTGCTACTTCTTCTTTGGTACGGCGCAAAATAAATGGATAAACCAATTTTCGCAACTGCATCGTAGCGTACTCGTCTTTGTCACGGTCAATCGGATTGGCATATTCTTTTTTGAAAAAATCAACACTGCCCAACATTCCAGGATTCAAGAAATCCATCTGCGAATAAAGGTCAAACGTATTGTTTTCCACAGGCGTACCCGACATACAAAGCCTATTTTTTGCTTGTAATAATTTTACAGACTTACTTACGAGTGCATCAGGATTTTTGATTGCCTGACTTTCGTCCAAAATCACATAATTAAAATTTATTTCTTTAAAGTCCTGAACATCAGAACGTACCGAGCCATACGTAGCAATAATGACTTGATAATCTTCGATTTTATCTTTATACTGAGAACGCAATGGGCCATAATAAGGCAACACTTTGAGCGTTGGCGCAAATTTTTCTAACTCTTTCGCCCAGTTGAAAACGAGCGATTTCGGTACAATCACCAAGTTGGTTGCCGCAGGATTTCGCTGCACAATCATTTGAAGGAACGTAATCGCTTGCAACGTTTTTCCAAGTCCCATATCGTCCGCCAAAATACCGCCCCATTCAACTTCATCTAAGAAATTGAGCCAATTGAAACCTGATTTTTGATAATCACGTAGATTTGCAATAGATTCTGTTGGCAATTCTACCTCTTTGATGTTTTCAAATTGTTTCAAACGCTGTTTTTTCTCATATAATTTTTGCAGCGTTTCGTGGTTGTCAATTTCTTCGTACATTTCTTCAATGAGCGAGAATTGACGGTCAGAAAGTTTGAGTTTATCGCCATCTAACTTACCGATTTTCAATACATTAGCATATTTCTCCAACCATTCTTGCGGCAATATTCCCAATGTTCCGTCACCCAAACGAACATAATGTTGCTTATTGAAAACGGCTTTTCTGATGTCTTTTAGAGCTACAGTTTGGTCGCCAAACGATACCGAAATTTCCAAATCAAACCAATCAATACCCGAACTTGCACGAATATTAATTTTTGCACGGTTTGGATTGTATTTTATTTTGGTCAATTGATTAAAACCAAGCACTTCAATATCTTGTGCTTTTATTTGTTCAAATGCTTGGAAAAACCATTCGTTTTCAAACAACTGATTGATGGTCAATCCAAAAGATGCAGGACTGAAGTCCGATTGTTCGTCAAATTGACGGTGCAACTTGCGATAGAAATTTCGAATGTACATTTCTTTTTCTTCATTCCTATACATCAAATAAAATTCGTCACCTTCACCAACAACAATTTGGTTGGTAAAACTATCAAACTCAACTTCTTTTTCTTCTCCTTGAAAATTATAAGAAAAAACAGGTGTAAAAATCAATGTTTCCTCAAATTCCCTTAAATATAATTTTGAAGAAAAAATACCTTCAGCTTCATTGATGGCAATAGGCGTATTGAAATTCACGTTATGCACATTCATCAAAGGCAATACAAACTGACCTAAAAATCCTTGCAATTGATTTTTTCTTACTTTTATAACTGGCTTGTAGTCAAGCAAATAAAGCGTTTTTGATGTTTTTTTATCCAATAAATAAATATTGGATTCTTGCCTAACGAACCAATAATTGACACGGTTGAGCGTTTCCAAGTGATAGCGATTATCACCTATTTTTACAAACGATTTAAAAACATAAAAATCTTTTTCTTCGTCCAAATCAAATTCTAAAACACCCATTTGGGCTTGGAAAAAAATCTCTAAAATGGTTTTTTGCTTGATGCTATCATTAGCGTCACCTATGTATTCATAAGTACTCTTATTTTTTAGCAAACGCAACATTTCGCTTAGTCTATCAAAAACATAACTTACAGCATTGTCAAAATCACTTTCTTTTTCTTGCAAACTATGCCATTCTAACTTATAATTACTCAACACGCCTGGCGATAAAACCTGCTCCAAATCTGATTGTAAGTAATTGGAAGTCAAGGTCATAGACAGCCGAATCAATTGGCTATCATTGCTATCAAAAGCATCAATATCTTTTAATTTAAATACATTGTCGTCACCACCCAAAGGCATCAATCGTCCGCCTAATTTTCCTTTTTTCCACTGACCACGAACAGGATCTACTTCAAATCCTGGGAAAAAATCTGCTTTTTTGTTTTCTTCATTCACAAATGGATTTGTAGAATTGTTCATTCGGTTGAAAACATAAAAATTCAGACTTTTTGTACTCAATTCATTTTTCCTAAAATTAAAAACATAAACAATCACAAAAGGGTCTTCTTGCTCAAAGCCACTCACACCAATATTAAGTTTTGTTGGTGCAGTCAAACTTTTTGTAATAGACTGCCAATTCTCAAATTCATTCAATTTTGCAATACTTTCATCTTGCGGAATAGCCTTCAAAACACCTTCTTTTATTTCAAAAGAAAACATTTTATCAATATCTTTGTCCTCTAAACTATAACCATAAGTTGCTAAAGCAATATTTTTTTCTTCAGTTAAATCTTTTAGTAATAAAAATGGGCGATTGCCAAAATTTTTTACCAACTGCACCAAGCCCGCCACTTTGTGCGCACAAAGTGCTGCACCAGCATCTGCACACGTACAATAAGTAATAATTTTATTGTCCAATTCTCTCAAATTGACATCAAACCTTTGTCCTTCATCAAGGATTTGATAAGTAATAGACTTGAAGCCTTGCTCAACTGGTTTTACTTTATTTTTTTGTTGCAATTTTCCACCAGACTCGATTCTCGACGGATGTGTATTGGTCATCAGGAATGTAAAATCAATCTCAAAAGGCATCTCAAACTCCTCGTGCAGAGGATTGAACTCACGAGGATTGTTTTTCAAATGACCTTCGAGGTGAATCATTGCTGCCACAGCGTGCTTACAAACACCATCATTGTACGTACAAGTACACGCCGTTTTCATAGAGGACTTATCGTAATTCATGATGTGAACCGTATAAGCACCTCGACCGCTTTCGCTTCTTACCACATAGCGAGCAGAAGCCGCTTTTCTATCCAACATATCCACTCGGACATGATCACCATAGTTATAAATCCAAGTACCTCTATTTCTGATAATAGAAGTTACATTTTTTCTCAAATAATCGCTAATAGAAGTCATTTTTAAATTTTTCCAGGCTAAAAAATATATTTAAATAAAATTTATTTTTATAATAAATTGAAAATCAACTACTTATAAACATAAGCATTTTTCAATTAAGCCACAAAAGTACAATTTTTTTCACAAAAAAATGTTAAAATATTTTAAATTAGGTAAAAATATTTTTTTAATAAAAAAAATATTTTCTAATAAAAATTTTGGATTTGTATAAAATAAAAAAATATAATTAAAAAATAACATAAAAATTTAGCATAAAAAAATTAAAAATTTTACTTTTGTGACATTAATTAAAAATTAATACATATATTTTTATTCTCTTAATTCACCATATTTGAAATACCTCTTTGTATCATGAATAGAATTTACTCCACCCTTGTTTTTTTTGTACTTTTTATTGCTTTATTAGAAAAAATAAAAGCCCAATGTCCTACTTATGCCACAATGGCTACCAATTCATGGTACGTTTGTGCATTTGGAGGCGCAAATAACTATAGTACAAACTATGTTGGTTATTACCAAACCACAAATAATGCACTAAATCCACCAGGTGGCGGTTGGGCTGCGGGTTATGTTTCTGACCCCAGTAATGTGGAATTTAATACATCTAATCATGCTTGGACAAATGGTGCGCCTAATGCCGCTTTTGGTAGTCCAGGAGCTGGTAGCCCAATTGGTTTTAATACAACAGGAGGAGGAGCTATCATCATAAATAACGATAATTTTAGTATTCAAGCTCGTCGTAGAGGTTTTCCTTGTGGAAAGTTTCGACTTTTCACTCAATGGTATGATGATGCAATTAGTCTGGTGAGGATTGACCAAGATGGAAATGGAACATGGGACATCACTTTTGGTTCAGGAGCATTTCCATGCGTACCTCCAGTAAATGCCTGTCAAGGTTATCCTACAGCAACTACGGGATCGAATGCCGCCGCTGGATTTTACATGGGCCCAAATACTCGAGTAGAAATACAAGGCTACGACAATGTAAATGATTTTTACAATCATTTAGTTTTTGTAAAAGTAGCAGATACGGATTTGGCGGTGAGCAATGGAACAGGTACGATATGCAGTGGATTAAATGCAACGATGACTGCCTCTAATGGAGTTTCGCCATATACTTATAGTTGGACAAATATCACAGGTGGTACATTTTCTCAATTGACGAGCAACACAACAATAATCACCAATAATACGGCTTCTGCCATTACACCAACTTTGACAGCAACTGATGCAAGTGGCTGTACTGTAAGCAAGACCCTTGCTATTGCTCCAGCTGGACCAACCTCAGCAACGATTACAAACGCTTGTGTTGGTTCTAACACAATTACATTTAGCTATACAGGAAGTGGTAATGCTTATGATTATAGTATTGCGAGTCCGCTTTTCGCAGTACCTTTGACAGGTACAGTCACAACTTCCCCAATGACAATAACACTTCCGAGTGCCATAAGTGCATCTGCTGGTTCTTATGCGACAACTGTAACCTATACTAAAAGTGGCTGTACCAAAACCTTCAATCCTACCATTACAGTAGTTGCGCCACCAAGCGTCACGATAACAGGTTCTCCTTGTACAAATTCCGTCTTAACAGCAAATCCCGCTGCAATGACATCATACAGATGGTCATTGACCTCAACTCCTGCAACGTCATTGGTAACAACTCAAACTTATACACCAACAGCAGCAGGCTCTTATACAGTGACAGTCACCAACTCATCAGGATGTTCTGGAACAGCGACACAGATAGTAAGTGCTGCACCGAGTTTGACCATATCACCTGCTTCTGTTACCGTTTGTAATTCTAATACCACACTACCAATCGGCATGACAGGAATGACTGTCGGAACTTATAACATTAACGTTTCATCATCTCCTGCAATAACGGGTCTTCCTTTTTTAGTAAATAATGTTCCTATACCAGCAACGTCTTTTACCTATAATGTTACAGTACCTTCTAATCTTGCAACTGGTTCTTACACAATATCTGTAACCCTTACAAATCCAATAACGCTATGTTCTACGACAAGAACTATGACATTGGTAAAAACAATCGTTACGCCAACCATAAATCCATCAGCCCCAGTAGTTGGTTGTGGAACAACAACGCTCACTGGCGGTGGTGGTGGTACTTACGCTTGGCAAGCAATAAGTGGTGGAACAATTACAAGTTCTACAACAGCATCTATTGTTACAATAAGTACTGCGGGAACATACAATCTAACAGTAACAAATAGTGGTTGTAGCAATACGGTAAGTGTAACGGCAACATCTAATACTACGTTGCCAATCGTTACCATAACATCTCCTATTGATTATATAGGTTGTTCCCCAGCAACAGTATTACTAACGGCAACAGCCTCAGGAGGCACTGCTCCATATTCCTTTGCTCCAGCTACATGGACTACTGCATCACCAGTAGCAACAAGGACCGCTTCTACAAGTACAAGTTACACCGTGACCGTAACAGCTGCGAATGGTTGTACCGCCACCGCTTCAAAATATATAGACCTAAAAGATGCACCAAGTGCTGGTATTACCAACGCATTTCCTGTTATTTGTAATAAAACACCAATAACGCCAGTTACTTTAAATGCCAATGGAGGAGGAACTTATTCTTGGTCAGGTGGAGCATCTGGCTCAAGTTCAAGTGTCAATGTTTCATCATCTACTGCGGTTAGTGTAGCAGTTACAAATAGTTATGGTTGTGTAGGAACGTGTACAGTAACACCAATCCTCAATACACCGCCTAATATAACCATCACACCAGCAAATATTTCTATTTGTGAAGGTGAATCAACTTTATTAACAACAAATACCTCAGGAACACCTCCAGAACTAACAGGCTCTGCTGTTGTTAATTTACCAATACCAAGTAATTCATTAACAGGAATATCTTCATCAATAGGTATTTCTGGTGGTACTGGTAATATTACAGTAGGCACATCGGTGATTAAAACAAATATTAGTATCAATCACTCTTACAATGGAGATATAGATTTGTACTTAGTTGGTCCTGGCAATTGTGGTGCGATGACTTTAGCTTTGAATAAAGGCGGTACAGGTAATAGCTATGTTTGTGCCACATTATCTTCCGCTGGTGGTGCAGCATTTCCTGCAAACGCTTCTATAGCAAATACCACTTATACTATAGACGGAGGAATTGGAACTGCACCCAACAGAGCGTCAGGGACTCCTGGTACAACAATTTATACACCAATTCCTACGGGGTCTTTAAGTGGCTGTCCAGTAAATGGAACATGGACATTATGGGCTTTTGACGATCAAGGTGTTGTTGGTGGAGATTTACTCAACTGGTCATTGTCTATTGCGGGTCATTCTGGTTTTCAACATACTTATACGGGTACGGGCGCAACTTTTACAACACCTGTTCTAAGTGGAGTGAACAACGTCAATAGCACAAGTACGGTTTCAGGATTGCCTGTAGGCGCAAATACCATCAATGTGAACGTAGGCGGTAGTGGTTGTGGAAAAGATCAAACTACAACTGTCAAAGTTTATGCTACTCCTAATAATATATCTGTTGTAAAAACTTGCACCACTATTACAGTCAATGCAACACTCAATCAAGGTAGTTTTGTTAGTCCAGCGGGAGGTGTAATCGAATACGCTATTAATACTGTAAATACAGCACCCATCAGCAGTGCTACGGGTCTAAATGGTTGGAAAATAAGTAATGTTTTTAATGGATTAACGGCAGGAGCAACTTATTATGTTTTTGTAAGAAATAGTCTTAATACATCTTGCGTTTCAACAGGAACACCAGTTACAATGGATCCAGCACCAATAGCTGCTATTACTTCACCAACAACTGTTATCAATTGTACAAACAATAATATAAACCTCACAGCAACAGGTGGTGGTACATATAATTGGGGCAGTGGAAATACCGCTTCAATATATAATGTTACTACGGCGGGAACTTATACAGTAACGGTAACGAGTGGAGATTGTGTAGCAACAAAGAACATTGTCATTACACAGGATAATACCTTACCAACAGTAGATGCAGGAGTAGATGCGACCTTAACTTGTAGCACTTTAAACACAGTTTTAAATGCAACTGGTACAGCAGGTGGCGTTTTCACTTGGAACAACAGCG